>JAYKJB010000060.1 GCA_035285325.1 Candidatus Sericytochromatia bacterium | reverse complement strand
CCCGGCGACAACATCCAGATGGAGATCGAGCTGATCACGCCGGTGGCCATCGAGCAGGGCATGCGCTTCGCGATCCGCGAGGGCGGCCGCACGGTGGGTGCTGGCGTCGTGGCCTCCATCAAGGTCTAACGCCGTCCCTTCGAGGACGTTCGCCCCCCGGAACCCTCCGGGGGGCGTTTCTGTTGCGATGCGATCGTGACGGTCACCGCGCCTGCGGGTGCCGCCGGATGCTTGTCCAATTCCTTTTGGGTCTGACGCCTCAAAATTTAAGAAATTCCCTCAAAATTAACGCATCTTTTCTCTATGGAGACGCGATAAGAACAAGCAGAGGGTTGTTCCTCGGGTAGGTAATGAATAGTCGAGTCCGAGGCCCGGCACGAACGATGTGAGATAGGCACCAAGTCACGGTGTCTCGCTGAGGAGGATGGTTCCCATGGCTTTGACGTTGCGAGGGATGGCGGAGTCCGCCTGGAACGTGTTGAAGTATGCCAATCCCATCACGGGCCCCTACTTCATCGTGCGTGACCTGGCCCAGAACAAGACCGTTCAAGATTCCGTCAAGGTGGCGACGGAAACCACCAAGGCGGCCGCCAAGTCGGTGTCAGATGCGGCCAACGTGGTGCTGGACTACCCCATCGACCAGGGTGCCAAGCAGGCTTACGACGCCACGAAACGCGGCGTCGATCGCGCCGTCGATGCGACGGAAGAAGCCCTTGAAACCGGGGCCAGGACCGTGCGGGAGGGCGTGAGTCGAGGCGTTGAGGCCGTTGATGAAGCCCAGAAGGAGGCCCGTCGCGATGTGGCCGAGTGGATTGCCCCGAACGGGACCGCGCCAGCGGCACCTGCTCCCGGGACGCCCGAAGCGCCTCGCGTCACCGCCCCAGCTTCGCCGGTGGTGCCCAAGCCCGCTCCGGTCTCGGTGCCGACGACTCCGGCTGAAACCCGGGCGTTCCAGGAAAAGTTCAACAACTGGCTGGCCTCTGATGCCGGTAAGGTCGCTCGCGACAGCGGTATCAGCCCCCTGCAGGTGGACAGTGTTCTGGGCCCTCTGACCAAATACGCCCTGGCGTTTTATAACAGCAGACCGTAGCTGACTCCGTCGTTTCGCGCTGAAAACCTGGCCGCCACGTGTCCGTGGCGGTTTTTTCATGCGTCGAGGGTACAAGAGGCTTGGCCGTGCGTTCCAGGGGGGCCTCGTGGCATCCGAGAAGCAGAAGGGACTCTTTGAAAAACTCAAGGACGCGGTCGATGCGGCTGTTCTCTCGGGCAGCAAGGCAGATGCCCCGCGTCCCCGGCGCTCTTCTTCCGCCTCGCTGGCCAAGGATGCGTTTCTTTCGACCGCTGGGCCAGGCAACACGCAGGAGTTGAACAAGCAGCCCTCCACGGCTGAACTGGGCAGCGCAGGACCTCCCGAATCACAGCTTTCGCCGCGGAGACTCGCGATGGCGCGTGATTTTGCCCGAGGCGATTTCAAGATTCCTCAGATGCAAGACCCGGCCTTCATGTACAAGGTCGTGTCGGATGAGCGTGCCTACCAGCTGCGCCTGTTGCAAGAGCGTCGAAAGGTCCTGGCCCGCATTCCCAAGGCGCATCCGAAGGCGGGCGAGTTACAGGCCAAGATCGCAGAGGGGCAGGAGACCGTTCGTATGCTGTTCGGCTTGCTCAAGCGGATCACCGGCCGGGAGGGCGCGACGGGGGGGACGGACTTTCTCCCGGGTTCGGGCTGAAACGCTGCTGACAGCACACCCGGCACCTGTCGCTGCTTGACGTGGGCGGCTCGTCTGATATCATTGGGCAGCGACGGCACTGTAGCTCAGTTGGTTAGAGCACTCGGTTCATACCCGGGGTGTCACTGGTTCGAGTCCAGTCAGTGCCACTTCCAAGCTCTGTGCTCGTTTTGGCGCGTTGAGTGACACCCCGCTGAGGGGTGTTTTTTTTTGACTTCCCTCGCGGAAGGAGGTCGTTGCAAATCACGGACACGCAGACCGTCCCCACGGCAACATGGGCCCTGATGGCCCCGCCCATTCGGTTGAATGGGAATCTGAGGAACAGACTGCCGTGCACCAAGCCACCGTCGCTACCGAACCAGGCGCTCCCCTGTCCCTGAAAGAACGTGCCCACCAATGGCTTGGGGCCCTGAATGAATCCTGGCGCACGAAAGCCAAGACGAAGGACGGGCACCACGACCAAGGTTGGGATCAGGAGCCATTGGAGGCCGTGAGTGAGCCCTTGGTGCGTGTCAGCGGCTTCGTACCCGATCAGGAGGCCCAGGAGGAACTGACGCCCCCTGCTTCCGTCTCGGACAGCCCTGAACTGGTGTCTGCGCCTGCATCCCCCCAGGCTGCTGCTGGAGGTGAGGTGGCCTCGGCGCGGGAGCAAGGGGCGGTGGCCGCTGCGGCGCTTCAGGAACCGCCCGCCCGTTCCAGCGGGCAAAGCCCCAGTGCGATGTTGGCCAAGATGGCCGAGGCCCTGCAGGCCCATGCCCAACTGACCGAACGTTACGCGCAGGCGGGCTACCGCATCGGAAAGCTAGAGGCGGAGGTCAAACACCTGCAACTCGAGCGTCAGCGTATGGCGAGCCGGCTGGCCGAGTCGGAGCAGACGCTGGCGGACTCTCGTTTGAACGAACGGGTGCTGGAAGTGGAGCGTGACCGGGCTCTGGCCGCGCTGGGGCAGGCCCGCGAGGAACTGGCATCCGCTGGGTTAAGCTTGAAGGCCTCGCAACCCGGCGTGTGGAACTGGCTGAGGCGCAACTGGTAGCGGCCCGACTGAGTCGGACCTTGACCGTATCGCCTCCGATAGCCCTTTTTCGGGGGAACCGCACACGTTTTGATGTCGCCGGCTGCGAACGCCTTCGGGTGTCTGAATTCCTCTGCGTCGAGCGTGATGGGAAACCAGCAGAGCGATCCGCGAATTGACGGGTCTAGTTTAAGGGCTGGTTAATTTAGGGGAAACGTGTTATTAATCAGGGAGCCTGTGAGAGAGAGGTTCCCTGAATGCGTGTCGCGTCCTCCGTCTTGCTCCCTTGGGTGGCATCTGCGCTTGTGGTGGCCTTGTCGGCTTGCACCACGGCGCCCCTGCTGCGTTCGCCGTCGGCTCAGCGCTCTATCGGCGTAGGCATTTCGGCCAAGCTTGCGCGGCTGGAACAGGCGGTCAGTCGAGACCGACTCGGAACCCGTCTGTCCGTCCTGAGTGGGGCCAGCACCTTCACGCCCACCATCACGATTCCCGAGCGAGGCTCCGTGCAGGGGCGCGCCCTGACACGCCAGATGATCACGGAGACCCTTCAGGCGCAAGGTTACTCGGTGGAGTCCCATCGTTATCGCAACCATGGTGAGAATGTGCTGGCGCGCCTGCTGGCCGATGAGCCATCGGACGAGTGGATCTTGCTCGGGGCCCATCTGGATTCCGTGCGCAACGCCGGAGCCGATGACAATGGGTCCGGCAGTGCCGCCGTGCTCGAGGCGGCGACCGTGATGCGACAATGTCAGGGGCGGAAGGTGAACGTGTTGTTCGCTTTTTTTGATGAAGAAGAACTGGGTTTGGTGGGGAGCCAGGCTCTGGCCAAGGACCTGCGCAAACAACGTCTGAACCTGACCTCCGCCCATACGGCCGACATGATCGGTTTCGACGCGGACCGAGACGGTGCGGTGGAAATCGAGCGGCCGGACGGTCAACTCTGGGATTATTACCAGATGGTGAATCGCTCCCATGGTCTCAATCTGCCGCTGGTGCGCACCAGTTCGGGCGACACGGACCACGTGGCCTTCCGGCAGCAGGGATTTGCGTCTGTCGGGATGTGCGAGGAATGGGTTGGGGGGGACACCACGCCCCACTACCATCGCAAAACGGATACCTTCAGCACCTTGAACCTCGACTTTTTGACTTCCACCACCCAGTTGATGGTGGCTGTTCTTGCAGACCTTGTGACGCGGGTTCCGCCGCCTCCGCTTCGCCAGTCCGTCCCGCACAGCCAGTTTCCCGGTCGGGCTCGCCACTTTCATCCTGACGGTCATTTCTGAGGCCGATGGGGGCCCCTCGGCAGGTCCCCATCGCCTTGGCTGGAAGGCCTGGAAAGGGGTATCATCCTGCCTGCCCCGCGTGAAGCGGCCGTGGCGCAATGGAGCGTCCAGATAACCGGAGGGTGAACCTTTGCAGATTCAGGAATTGAAGCGGCTGATTGCTTCCGATGACCCGATCGGACCTGCCATCCAAGGTGACGTGCTGGAGCTCAAAAGGGTCGTGCATGACGCCCGTCAAGCCCGTCACGGTGACCTTTTCAGTGCCATGCCAGGAACACGGGTAGACGGCCACCAGTTCCTCGGGCAGGCAGCCTTGGGGGGGGCGACGGGGGCGATCGTCAGCCGCGCCTGGGCTGCTGAGTTCGCCGGCGAGGTTCCCTTGCCTTGCTGGCCGGTGGCGGACACACGGGTGGCCATGGCGCGCCTGGCGGCCCATCTGGCAGGACATCCCAGCCGTCGTCTCCAGTTGATCGGGGTGACCGGAACCAATGGGAAAACCACCACCACCTTCCTGATCCGCTCGCTGCTCAACGAGGCCGGTCTGGCGACGGGGTTGATCGGCACGCTCGGTGCGGAGTTCAAGGAGCACCGCTTGGTGACGGGCTTTACCACGCCTCAGGCGCCTGAACTGCAGGGCGTCTTGAAACAACTGGCCGACGCGGGTGCCGCGGCGGTGGCCATGGAGGTTTCCTCGCACGCCATCGAGCAGGCGCGCGTGTATGCCTGTGAGTACCAGGTGGCGGTCTTTACGAACCTGACGCGGGACCATCTGGACTATCACGGAACGATGGAGCAGTACGCCGCCACCAAACGGCGCCTGATGACGGCAGATGCGACCGGGGTCGCGCCCCGCGTGGCGGTGGTCAACCTCGACGACCCTCAGGGGCCGCTGTTCGTCCAGGCCGCAACCTGCCCGGTGGTCACTTACGGGCTCGAATGCGGAAGTGCTGCCTCGCTCTGGGCCGATCAGATCGTGTCGTCGTCCGCGGGCTCTCACTTCACGGTCAACTGGCAAGGACAGGCCATCGCGATGCACGTTCCCATTCCGGGGCGCTTCAATGTTTACAATGCTTTGGCTGCGTTGGCGACCGGTTTGGCCCTCGGTTACCCGCTGCCTGCGTTGGCGAGCGCGCTGGCTCGTGTTCCCGGGGTCCCGGGCCGCGTGGAGGTGGTGACACCGCCTGGACACCCTTTCACCGTCTGGGTAGATTACGCGCACACCCCTGACGGGCTGGAAAATGTCTTGCAAGCGGCGCGGGCGCTTTCGCCGCGGCGGCTCAGCGTGGTGTTTGGCTGCGGCGGCGACCGCGACCGCACCAAGCGCCCGATGATGGGGGAGGTGGCGGCGCGTTTGGCGGATGAGGCCATCGTGACCTCGGACAATCCGCGTTCGGAAGATGCCGAAGCCATCGCGCAGGAAATTCTGCTCGGAATGAAACAGGCC
>JAYKJB010000059.1 GCA_035285325.1 Candidatus Sericytochromatia bacterium | reverse complement strand
CCCGGCGACAACATCCAGATGGAGATCGAGCTGATCACGCCGGTGGCCATCGAGCAGGGCATGCGCTTCGCGATCCGCGAGGGCGGCCGCACGGTGGGTGCTGGCGTCGTGGCCTCCATCAAGGTCTGATCCTCCTCGGGCGGCGTGGGCGGCCTGGTCGCCCACGCCTTCGCTCACTTTATGCGTTCCTGTAAGCCGAAGGGCTGATTGGACGCCACCCTAGAGGTTCTGTTAAAATGGCTCAACAAAAGATTCGTATTCGGCTCAAGGCTTTTGACCATCGCTTGCTGGACAAGTCGTCCGAGCAGATTGTGGAGACTGCCAAGCGCACGGGTGCTGCGGTCGTGGGGCCTATTCCCCTTCCGACCCACAAGGCCATCTATTGCGTGAATCGTTCCCCACACGTGGACAAGAAGTCTCGTGAGCATTTTGAGACCCGGACCCACAAGCGGTTGATCGACATTCTCGAGCCGACGCACAAGACGGCTGAGGCGCTGATGCGCTTGGATCTCCCCGCCGGTGTGGATATCGTGGTCAAGCTGTAACTGTCAGTCTCGCGATTGGCATCCTGGGTGAGGACCCCCCTGTGTTCACAGCCGCAGGGCTATCTCATTCAGATAGATAGATTCCCGGCAGCAAACGCCCGGCATCTAGGAGGAAAAGAAAGTATATGGCGATGGGTTTGATTGGCCAAAAGGTCGGCATGACGACGATCTTTGATGAAGAGGGGCGCGCCATCCCCGTGACGGTTGTGCAGGCTGGTCCTTGCACGGTCGTTCAAAAGAAGACCGCGGCGACCGACGGCTATGACGCTGTCCAGGTTGGCTACGGTTCGGCGAAGGAATCGCGTCTGTCCCAGGGTGAGAAGGGTCACTTCGCCAAGGCCGGCTTGAAGCCTGCCCAGGTGTTGCGTGAGTTCCGTCTCGACGTCGCTGGCTACGAGGTGGGTTCCGAGATCAAGGCGGACCTGTTTTCGGCCGGGCAGCTGGTCGATGTGACCGGCACGTCCATCGGTAAAGGGTTTGCGGGTCTTCAGAAGCGGTGGAACGCCGGCCGCGGGCCGATGTCGCACGGTTCCAAGTTCCACCGGCATCCTGGCTCGATCGGTGCGGGCACCACGCCGAGTCGCGTCTACAAGGGCCGCAAGATGGCTGGCCGCATGGGCGCCGAGCAGGTCACCGTAAAGAAGCTGACAGTGGTTGGCGTGGACGCGGACCGCAATCTTCTTTTGATCAAGGGCGGCTTGCCTGGCGCCGAGGGTGGCATCTTGATTGTTCGCCCGACCGTTCGAGTTGGGAAGTAGGAGGCCGACATGGCTGGAACGATTCAAATTTTTGATGCCAAGGGCACCAAGGCTGGCTCCTTTGCCTTCGCCGAGGCTTTCTTGCCTGAGGCCCCCCACGTGCACCTGATGCACCTCCACGTGATTCGTCAACTGCGTCACAAGCGGGCCGGTACCGCCAGCACGCTGACCCGCTCCGAGGTGAGTGGCGGCGGGAAGAAGCCTTGGAAGCAGAAGGGAACGGGCAATGCTCGCGCTGGCTCCATTCGCTCCCCCCTGTGGCGTCATGGCGGCGTCATCTTCGGGCCCAAGCCCCGCAAGTTCTCTTTGAACCTGTCGGTGAAGTCCCGTCGGTTGGCTCTCCGCTCCGCCCTGTTGGCCAAGATTGCCGACACCATCGCCGTCTCCTCTTTCGGTATCGAAGCCCCATCCACCAAATCGCTGGTGGCTTTCCTGGGCAAGCTTCAGGTCCAAGGTAAGGTGTTGTTGCTGGTCAAGTCGGCCGACCAGGCGCTCTCGCTCTCGGCTCGTAATCTGAAAGACGTCAAGCTGGTGCTGGCTTCCAATCTCAGCGTCAAGGACCTCCTTGCGGCCGATCGGGTCGTCGCGACTGAAGAAGCCCTCCGTCATATCGAAGAGGTGTTCAAGGCATGACCGACCTGTACAATGTGATCAAGCGCCCCCTGATCACTGAGAAGAACACGGCGCTCAACGAGAACAACACCTACTGTTTCGAAGTGGATCGGAAGGCGAACAAGATCGACATCGCGCGCGCCGCGAAGTTGCTTTTCAACGTCGACGTGGTGGATGTCAACACGTCCGCGATGAAGCGCGTGAAGAAGGTTCGCAAACGCACGGGCGGTAGGATTGAGTCGCTCGTTAAGACCAAGAAGGCTTACGTGAAGCTCGCTGAGGGCAGCACGATCGACTTCTACGGTTCGGTCTAGGGAGGCCTGAAAGCAAATGCCTATCAAGAAGCTACGGCCCATGACCCCCGGACAGCGGGGCATGAGCAAGAGCACGTTCGAAGAACTCACCACGGATCGCCCGGAGAAGTCACTTCTCACGCCACTGAAGTCCAAGGCTGGTCGCAATGCCCAGGGCATCGTCACCACTCGTCATCGCGGCGGCGGCCACAAGCGTCATTACCGTGTGATCGACTTCAAGCGCAACAAAGTCGGAGTTCCCGGTAAGGTCGTCACCATCGAGTACGATCCCAACCGCAACGCCCGCATCGCTTTGGTCAATTACGTGGACGGTGAGAAGCGTTATGTGCTCGCCCCCGTCGGTCTCGAAGTGGGGATGGTGATCATCGCCTCTCCCGATGCCGATATCAAGGTGGGCAACGCGTTGCCTTTGCGCAACATTCCGCTTGGTACCAATATCCACAACATCGAGCTGCGCAAGGGGAAGGGCGGACAGATCGTTCGCGCTGCCGGTGCGATGGCTCAGCTGGTGGCCAAAGACGGTGAATATGCTCAGGTGAAGCTCCCTAGCGGGGAGCAGCGTATGGTCCATATGGATTGCATCGCGACGATCGGCCAGGTCGGTAACATCGACGCCAAGAACATGAAGCTTGGTAAGGCCGGGCGTAAGCGGTGGATGGGCGTTCGCCCGACTGTGCGTGGCGTGGTTATGAACGCGTGCGACCACCCCCATGGCGGTGGTGAGGGCAAGTCACCCATTGGTGGCAAGCCGCAGACCCCCTGGGGCAAACCCGCGATGGGCTTCAAGACCGTTCGGAAGAAGGTCTCGAGCAAGTTCATCGTCCGTGAGCGGTCCCGTTAATTAGGAGCCATCGATGTCTCGTTCACTGAAAAAGGGTCCGTTCATTCATCCCTCGCTTGCCAAGCGCATCGAGGTCATGAACGGCCGAAACGAAAAGAAGGTCGTCAAGACCTGGTCACGCGCCTCGACCATCGTGCCCGCCATGATTGGTCACACGATTGCCGTGTACAACGGCCGGAAGCACGTGCCCATCTACATCACCGAACAGATGATTGGTCACAAGCTGGGCGAGTTTGCTCCCACGCGCCTCTTCAAGGGGCATGCTGGCCAAGAGCGCGGTCGCTAGGTCAGGGGAGGATAGTTAGATGCAAACTCAATCGAGTGTGAAATACGTCCGGATGTCCCCCTTGAAGGTCCGCCGCGTGCTGGACCAGATTCGGGGCAAGAAGGCGCTCGAGGCTCAGACCATGCTGAACTTCTTGCCGCACGCTGCGGCCCAGGTGCTCGGCAAGATCCTCAAGTCGGCGATCGCCAATGCGGAAAACAACCACCAGGTTCCTGCCGCCAAGCTTTTCGTCAAGGAAGCTTTCGTCGACCAGGGGCCCACGTTGAAGCGGTTCCAACCCCACGCGCAGGGCCGCGCCTTCCCGATCAAGAAGCGCACCAGTCACATCACCATTGTCGTTTCCGACACGCTTGGCGTGCGCGGCAGCGAGAGCAAGGAGTAACGCGTCATGGGGCAGAAGATTCATCCCATTGGCATGCGCCTGGGGATCAACCGGACCTGGTCCAGCCGCTGGTTCGCGGAACCCAAGAACTATCCGGCCATCGTGCTGGAAGACGATAAGATTCGTTCCTTCGTCAAGAGCAAGCTTCATGCTGCCGGGATTTCTCGGGTCGACATCGAGCGCAAGGCCGATCAGGTGGACGTCAACATCTTCACCGCGAAGCCTGGTGTGATCGTCGGTCGTGGCGGTCAAGGTATCGACCAGCTTCGCAAGGACCTGGCGGGTCTGACCAACAAGAAGGTTCAGATCAACGTGCAGGAAGTGACGCGCATCGAGGCCGACGCCGTTCTGGTGGCTGAGTCCATCGCGTCTCAGCTCGAGAAGCGAATCGCTTTCCGTCGCGCGATGAAGCAGGCCATGATGCGGGCCATGAAGTCGGGTGCCAAGGGCATCAAGGTCATGGTGGCCGGGCGTCTTGGTGGCGCTGAAATTGCCCGCACCGAGTGGATGCGCGAGGGGCGGATTCCCCTCCATACCCTTCGTGCTGACATCGACTATGGCGTTGCCACCGCACAGACTGTTTACGGCGTGATCGGCGTCAAGGTCTGGGTCTTCAAGGGCGAGGTTATCCCTGGTGCCGAGGTGGCTCCCGAAGCCGCCGCACCGCGTCGTCGCGAGCGGACTGATAAGGGCGAGCGTGGCGAGGGTCGTGGTCGGCGTGAGCGGGCCGCGGAGTCGAAAGACGCTGCTGAAGACTAGTTGCATGCTGGTGTGACCGCCTCTGGTCCTCCAGAGGCGGCTCCCTATACCGAGGATTTCATCCATGTTGATGCCTAAACGCACCAAATTCCGGCGCCACCACCGTGGCGACCGTTCTGGCCACGAAACCCGGGGCACGCAGGTCAACTTTGGCGATTTCGGCCTGGTTGCGCTCGACCCCGCCTGGATCACCTCCCGTCAGATCGAGGCCGCGCGTCGCGCGATGACTCGCTCGATCAAGCGTGGTGGGAAGATCTGGATTCGTGTTTTCCCTGACAAGCCCGTGACGGCCAAGCCTGCTGAAACCCGCATGGGTTCCGGTAAGGGTGCGCCCGAGTACTGGGTGGCCGTGGTCAAGCCTGGCCGCATCCTGTTCGAGATGAACGGGGTGACGGAGGAGTTGGCCCGTGAAGCGATGCGCTTGGCGGCTCACAAGCTTCCGATCGCGACGAAGTTTGTCAGCCGTGCCGAGCAACAAGCCCAGTTGGCGGCCGCTGAAGGAGGCGCCCGTGAAGACTAAGACCAGCAAAAAGGAACTGCAAGAGTTCAGAGGCCTGCCGGAGGCCGACATTCGCGCCAAACTCAAGGAAGCCAAGGAAGACTTGTTCAAACTTCGTTTCCAGCTCGCCATCCGTCAGTTGGAGAACACCGCCCAGATCGGCGAAGTTCGGAACCGCATCGCGGTTTTACAGACGGTTCTCCGCGAGACCCAGGCGACCGCTGCCGCGCAATAGACCACTAAGGAAACCAACCAATGCCCAAGCGTGTAATTACTGGCAAGGTCGTCTCGGACAAGATGCAAAAGACTGTCGTTGTGGCGGTCGAGAGCACCGTTCCGCACGGCCGTTACAAGAAGCTCGTCAAGCGCACCAATACCTTCAAGGCGCATGATGAGGAAGACACCGCGCGTGAAGGAGACGTCGTCCGGATCGAGGAAACTCGCCCGCTGTCGAAGGACAAGTCGTGGCGGCTCATCGAGATCGTGGAACGCGCCCAGTAAGGCTTTCGCCCGGTCGGGCGCTACCGAAGGACACTCATCATGATCCAACAACAATCCCGATTGACGGTTGCCGACAACACCGGCGCGCGCGAGCTGATGTGCATTCGCGTCGTGGGTGGTGGTAACCGCACCTTCGCCAACATCGGCGACATCATCGTGGCCGTCGTGAAGGATGCCATTCCCAACATGCCCGTGAAGAAGTCGGACGTGGTCAAGGCCGTCGTCGTTCGCTCCCGCAAGGGCGTGCGTCGGGTCGACGGCTCTTACATCAAGTTCGATGAGAACGCGGCCGTCATCATCAACAAAGACAACAACCCCCGGGGGACCCGCGTGTTTGGTCCGATCGCCCGCGAGCTTCGTGACAAGAACTTCATGAAGATCATCTCGCTGGCTCCGGAAGTCATCTAGTCAGACGATTGGAGATCAGCGACCATGCAGCGCATCAAGAAGGGTGACATCGTGATGGTCACCGCCGGCCGCAAGGAGGCCGAGGGTGGCGACCGCGGCAAGACCGGTGAGGTCTTGCGGGTCAATCCAGAGAGCAATCAGGCGGTGGTGCAGGGCGTCAACGTCCGGACCAAGCACCAGAAGCCTTCCATGACCAATCCTCAGGGCGGCATCGTGAAGCAGGAAATGCCGGTTGATATGAGCAAGCTCATGCCGATCGATCCCGCCACCAAAAAGCCGACCCGGGTCAAGGTCAAGACGTTGGCCGATGGAACCAAGGTTCGCATCGCCAAGTCGGGCGAACAGCTCGACAAGTAAGCCGCGCGAGGCTTGATTCGCGCACTTTAACCCTCGCGAGCTGGATACGTCACCAGGAGGTCGCTCCCGGTTTTGCCCGGAAGACCTCCTCGTCAATCGTCTGACGCCCAGTTCCTGAATTCGGAGAATATCTATGAGTACCCAGGCGCTTGCTCGCCTCCAGGAAAAGTACCAGAAAGACGTCGTCGCTGCCCTCATCAAGGAGTTCAACTATGAGAACCCGATGATGGTGCCCCGGCTGGAGAAGGTTGTGGTCAACATGGGGCTCGGCGAAGCCGTTCAAAACCCCAAGTCGCTGGATGTCGCCGTTCGTGACCTGACCTCGATCGTGGGTCAGAAGGTCATGGTGACGCGCGCCAAGAAGTCGATCGCCACCTTCAAGCTTCGTGCTGGTATGCCCATCGGCGCGATGTGCACCCTGCGTGGGCGTCGGATGTACGAGTTCCTCGACCGCCTCTTTACGCTTGCGTTGCCGCGCATTCGTGACTTCCGTGGGGTGAGCGACCGGGCCTTTGATGGCCGCGGCAACTATACCCTCGGGCTCAAGGAGCAGATCCTGTTTCCTGAAATTGAGTATGACAAGGTGGACAAGGTTCGTGGCATGGACATCACGTTCGTGACCACAGCCCGCACGGACGAGGAAGCGCGAGCCCTGCTTCGGCTGATGGGCATGCCTTTCCGCAGCGCGGCTGGCGCCGTCTCCGCCTCCTGACCGGTTGTTGACGTAGGAGATTCATCATATGGCTAAGAAGTCCAAGTGGGCCAAGCATGCACGCCAGCAACGGGCGATTGCCAAGTTCGCGGCCAAGCGCGCCGAGCTCAAGGCAATCATCAACGGCAAGGCCAAGAGTGTGGACGAGTACAACGATGCTCGCCAGAAGCTGGCTGACCTTCCTCGCGATTCGAACCCGGTTCGGTTGCACAATCGTTGCCAGCTGACGGGTCGGCCGCGCGGGTACTATCGCGATTTCGGTCTTTGCCGCAATCAGCTGCGCAAGCTCGCTCACGAAGGCAAGCTGCCTGGCGTCGTCAAGTCTTCCTGGTAGGTGGACGGAAGGGGCGCTCCCGGCAGGGGCGCCCCTCTTCTTCTGTGGTTAGATCCCGTCCTTGGCGTGAACGCCCGGGTTCGTGGTAAAATTTAATTCTCGCTTGTTCACGCTTTAACCAGCTTGAATTTGGCGAACTGGGTCCCACTGGCTGGCTGTGCGAGGGCCATCGCGTCCCGCAAACGCAGCCTGTTTGAGAGGTAACCATGCCCGTCACCGATCCCATCGCGGATATGCTGACCTGCATTCGGAACGCCAACACGGCGAACCTGGGCAGCACGGAGTTTCCGAACTCCAAACTTAAGCACGAAATTGCACGCGTCCTTCAATCTGAGGGTTACATCGACGGTTTCGAGTTGGTCAACGCTGAGTCGGGTAAGCCCCGCATTCGCGTCGATCTGAAGTACGTGTCCGGCAAGCGGCGCGTCATTACCGGCATCAAGCGCATCTCCAAGCCTGGCTTGCGGGTGTATGTCGGCAAGCATGATCTTCCCCGGGTCCTTGGTGGACTTGGCATCGCGATCCTGTCCACGCCACGGGGCGTCCTGACTGACCGGGACTGCCGCAAGCATGGCGTGGGCGGCGAAGTCCTCGCGTACGTTTGGTAGGAGGCACCCATGTCACAATCTCGTATCGGAAAGCGTCCGATCACCGTGCCCGCCAGCGTGAAGGTCGAGATTTCGGCCGGTCGGGGTACTGGTCAGACCGTTCTCGTGACCGGCCCGAAGGGCTCCCTGAGCCGGACCCTGCGTCCGGAGGTTTCCGTCTCCCTCGAAGACGGCGTGCTGCTCGTCTCGCCTGGCGGCGATACCAAGACCGCCCGCTCGCTGCATGGTCTCTCTCGGACCCTGGTCTTCAACATGGTCGAAGGCGTTACCAACGGCTTCAAGAAGGTGCTGGAGATCAACGGCGTCGGCTACCGTGCCGCTGTCGCCGGCAGCAAACTCACCCTCCAGATGGGGTACTCCCACCCTGTCGAGATCGAGGCGCCTGCTGGTATCACCTTCACCGTCCCACCCGGCCCCAAGCCCTCGGTGGTGGTGGAAGGGATCGATAAGCAATTGGTGGGCGATATGGCCGCCAAGGTCCGCTCGGTTCGTCCGCCTGAGCCCTACAAGGGCAAGGGCATCAAGTATGACTACGAAGTCATTCGTCGCAAGGCCGGCAAGTCCGGCGGTAAGAAGAAGTAAGGAGGCGCGCGATGATTACCAAGAAGAGTCGCAAGGCGCAGACTTCCATCCGTCACGAGCGCATCCGCAAGCGCGTTTCGGGCAGCGGTTCGCGTCCCCGTCTGGCGGTCTACCGCTCGAATCAACACGTTTACGCCCAAGTGATCGACGACATTGCCGGTCGCACGCTGGTGGCCGCTTCCTCGCTCGAGTTGAAGCTCGAAAAGGGTGGCAACGTCGACGCGGCGCGCCAGGTGGGTCAGGTCGTCGCTGAACGGGCCAAGGCCGCCGGTATCGAGGCGGTCGTCTACGACCGTGGGGGCAACCTGTATCACGGGCGCATTGCCGCCCTGGCCGATGCCGCGCGCGAAGCCGGTTTGAACTTCTAGGAGCGTTGAACCATGGACAATCGTATGAATGAAAACCGGGATCGCGCCCGTCGCGGGCGTGATACGGGCCGGCCAGGCGATCGCCGTGAGCGCGAAGTGGCCGAGCCCTCCGAATGGCAGGAGAAGGTTATTCAGATCCGTCGCGTGACCAAGGTCGTCAAGGGCGGTAAGAAAATGAGCTTCCGGGCCATCGTCGCCGTCGGCAACCAGAAGGGGCAAGTCGGGATCGGTGTTGGCAAGGCCAACGAGGTGATCTCCGCCATCCAGAAGGCGATCGCCGACGCGAAGAAAGAACTCGTCACCGTTCCGATGGTGGGTTCGACCATCCCGCACATGATCGTCGGTGCGTCCGATGCTAGCCGCGTGATGATCAAGCCTGCCTCGAAGGGTACCGGCGTTATCGCCGGTGGGGCCGTTCGTTCCGTGCTGGAACTGGCTGGGATCCATGACATTCTTAGCAAGAACCTGGGCGCTTCGTCGCCTCTGAACAGCGCGCGGGCCACCATCGACGGACTTCGTCGCCTGCGCAGTGCCGCAGAGGTCGCTGCTGACCGGGGCAAGACCGTTGAAGAGTTGTTGGGGAAGGTGAAGCATGCCTGAGACGAAGAAGATCAGCGTCAAGTTGGTTCGTAGTCGGATCGGCTACTGTTACAAGCAGCACCGTGTGCTGGAGTCGCTTGGCCTCGGCAGAACCAACAGCACGGTTTCACATTTCGACACCCCGATCATTCGCGGCATGATCAACAAGGTTCGTCACCTCGTGACGGTCGCGGAGGAGAACTGAGTTATGCATCTCACGGATCTTCGCCCCGCCGAGGGCGCGACTCATCCCGACAAGCGGGTGGGGCGTGGCCACGGCTCGGGCATGGGTAAGACCTCCACGCGGGGTTACAACGGCCAGGGTCAGCGGAGTGGTCGCAGCATCAAGCTCGGTCACGAAGGTGGTCAGATGCCGCTCTATCGTCGGCTTCCCAAGAAGAAGCATTTCCGTATGCCTTACCGGCCCGAGTGGTCGGTGATCAACGTCGCCGACTTGGCGGATTTCGCCAAGGGCAGCGTCGTTGACGCGTTGGCGCTGATCGAGGCTGGGAAGATCAAGCGGGAGCGGGACGGGGTTCGGATTCTCGGCGTTGGCGAGTTGTCCGTCGCGCTGACGGTCAAGGCCCACCACGTGTCGGCCTCGGCTCGCGAGAAGATCGAGGCGGCTGGCGGCAGCATCGAGCTGCTCGGTGTCACCTCGGAAGCAGAGAGCAACTAAGCCGGACGGCTTGGTATCGCTCATTCGTGGAACGCCCGACGCCAACGTGCCCCAGGCACAAGGTTGTTCGGGCGTTCACGATCAGGGAGTTCCAGCATTGCAAGAACAAAATAAGGTGATCGGGGTCCTTCGCGATCTCTGGCACGCCCCAGGGTTGCGAGAGAAGGTGTTTTGGACCCTCGGAATGGTTCTCGTTTTCCGCTTTGTGGTCCACATTCCGATCAGCGGCATTAACCACCAGGTTCTGGACGCGCTGTTCAATCAGATGAACTTTTTGGGTGGCTTTCTTGATTTCTTCAGCGGCGGAGCCCTGGCGAAGTTCTCCATCGTTGCGATGGGAATCACTCCCTACATCAATGCCAGCATCATCATGCAGCTGATGACGGGCGTCATCCCGAAACTGGAGGAACTCCAGAAGGAGGGGGGCGAGGCCGGACGGAAGCAAATTCAGCAATGGACCCGTTACCTGATGCTGGTCCTGGCGACGATTCAGTCGTTCGGAATGACCAACTGGTTGTGGAAGTCTGGCGCTGCCCTTGGCCACGACCCGGCTGGTCCCTATCCATGGTGGTTCATGATCTCGACGGTGTCGATTTTGGTGGCCGGCTCTGCCTTCATCATGTGGCTCGGGGAGGTGATCACCGAGCGGGGTATCGGTAACGGTGCTTCCTTGATGATCTTCGCCGGTATTATCGCCGCGTTCCCGAGCTACTTCGCCAAGACCGGCGAGCTCATGCAAAGCGGCGGTATCTCCGGCATGGCGGTGGGAGCGCTTCTCCTTGCCTTGCTCGCCATGCTCGTCGCCATCGTATTTGTCCAGGAAGGGCAGCGTCGGATTCCGGTGCAGTCCGCCAAGCGTCAAAGCGCCGGTGGTCGGTTTGTTCCGGCCCAGCAGAGTTACATTCCGTTGCGTGTCAATATGGGGGGCGTCATGCCGCTCATTTTCGCGTCCTCACTGTTGATTTTTCCTGCGACCGTCAGTCAGTTGCTGGGCGCGGCCAAAACCGGCGCGGTGAACTGGCAAGTGGGGCAGGCGGTTTTTTGGCAGTGGGAAAACGTCAAGGCGGTGCTCCAATATGGACTCAATCACTTCATGGCTGCACTGTCGCCCAGCGGTTACCTGTATTTCTTCGTCTATTTCGCCCTGATCATGTTTTTTGCGTACTT
This sequence comes from Candidatus Sericytochromatia bacterium, assembly GCA_035285325.1. NCBI lineage: Bacteria > Bacillati > Candidatus Sericytochromatia > Candidatus Sericytochromatia bacterium. The sequence goes on along the minus strand of JAYKJB010000059.1, from coordinate 40,290 downwards.
CTACGCGAGCCTGGTTTTGAATCCCAATGACCTCGCTGAGAACCTCAAAAAATATGGGTCCTTCGTGCCGGGCTACAAACCAGGCAAACCCACCGCAGACTTTATCGAGTGGGTGTTGAATCGCGTCACCTTTGCTGGGGGCGTTTTCCTGGGTTTGATTGCCGTGCTCCCCTATCTGGTCGAGCGGGCGACAGGGGTTACGACCCTTCAGGGGCTTGGTTCGACAGCCTTGTTGATCATGGTCGGCGTGGCGATTGACCTTTACAATCAATTGCAGACGCACCTGATTGCGCGGCAGTACGAAGGATTCATGTCCTAGCGCTTTGCTCAGGCGGTTTCTCAGGTTCTTTTCAAGGAGTGTAGGATGCGAATTGTCTTGTTAGGGGCACCCGGTGCCGGCAAGGGCACCCAGGCGCGGATGCTCTCGGCCGATTATGGCATTCCGCAGATTTCCACTGGTGACATGTTGCGCGCCGCCGTCAAGGCGGGGACTCCCCTGGGACTCGAGGCCAAGCGCTACATGGATGCCGGAAACCTGGTGCCCGATGAGGTGATGTGTGGGTTGATCAAGGAGCGTCTCGCTGAGCCCGACGCGCGGCAGGGCTTTTTGTTGGATGGGTTTCCGCGGACGGCTCCCCAGGCGGAAGCTTTGGACGGGATGCTGGCTGGCATTCATCAGGACGTGCAGCTGGTCATCGACGTATATGTGCCCGAAGATGAACTGGTGGAACGCTTGTCTGGGCGTCGCGTTTGCCGCGATTGTGGGGCGTCGTTTCATGTCGCCTTCAACCCGTCTGCGGCCGGTGACCACTGTGAGTATTGCCAAGGCGAGCTTTACCAGCGGGCGGACGATGCTGCCGAGACGGTGCGGAATCGCTTGCGGGTCTATCTGGAACAGACCGCGCCGATTTCGCAGCGTTACGAGCAGCGAGGTCTGTTGCAGCGGTTGGATGGGAACCGCGCCATGGATGAGGTCCGCGCGGAACTTGCCCGGATGCTCGAGTCGTTGAAGGCCCTGTCATGAGTCGCTTGACCCAAACCTCTGAATTCGAAGCGATGCGGGCTGCCGGTCGCTTGGTCGCCATGGCTCACGAGGCCATCGCTGAAGCGGTCAAGCCAGGCGTGTCCAGTAAGGAGCTGGATGCGATCGCCGAGCGGGTGATTGTCTCCGGCGGCGGTGTTCCCGCATTCAAGGGCTACCACGGTTTTCCCGCCACGATCTGTGCCTCTTACAACGAGGAGGTCGTTCACGGCATTCCCAGTCGCCGTCGGTTGGAGGAGGGCGACATCATCTCGGTCGACATCGGGGCGATCGTGGATGGCTACTACGGAGACTCCGCCTGGACCTATGCGGTGGGGCGAGTGGCGCCTGACGTGCAGCGGCTGCTCGAAGTGACGGAGCAGAGTTTGATGGCTGGTCTCGCCGAGGCGCGTGGCGGATTGCCGCTGCGGTCTGTGAGTGGGGCCGTTCAGGACGTGGTTGAAGCGGCAGGTTTCTCCGTGGTTCGCGATTTTGTCGGCCACGGCATTGGTAAGAATTTGCACGAGTCCCCTCAGATTCCCAATTTCAGGACAGCCGAAGAGGGCCCGATCCTGGTTCCTGGGGATGCACTGGCGATCGAGCCGATGGTCAATATCGGGGGACATCAAGTCAAGGTCAAGAAAAACGGCTGGACGGTCGTCACGACGGACGGGTCTTGGTCGGCTCATTTTGAGCACACGATCATCGTGACGGAAGGGGAACCTGAGATCACGACGCGTCGATCTGGCGTTTTGGCCTTGTGATTAAGTCAAAGCTAAGGTTAAAATAAGGTGTTTCACCAGAAAGGAGTCGGTCCATGAAGGTCCGTGCCTCAGTCAAGCCCATTTGCGAAAAGTGCCGCGTGATCAAGCGCCACAACCGTGTGATGGTGATTTGCGAGAACCCGAAGCATAAACAGCGTCAGGGTTGATCCGGCCGGCAGCCGGAAAATGCGGCTGCTTGCGCCTTTTTGTCTACTATGAGATATTTAAAGAGTTCTTAAAACCAGGAGGAACGTACCCCATGGCCCGCATCGCAGGCGTCGACCTTCCACGCGAAAAGCGGATTGAAGTCGCGCTGACCTACATCTTTGGCATCGGTCCCTACAAGGCCGCTCAGATCATTGGCCGCACCCGCATCAATGCGGACACGCGTACCAAGGACCTGACGGAAGACGAGATCGGTCGCCTGCGCGAGGAGATCGACCGCAACCACCAGGTGGAAGGCGATCTTCGTCGTGAAGTCGCGATGAACATCAAGCGTCTCATCGAAATCGGTTCTTACCGCGGAATCCGGCACCGTCGGGGTCTGCCCCTTCGCGGTCAGCGTACCAAGACTAACGCGCGTACGCGCCGCGGCGTCAAGAAGACCGTCGCCGGTAAGAAGAAGTAATCCGCCTGCTCCGGCAGGCACGGGTTGGTGATTCTTCGGGTAGGCTGCCCCGGGGAACTCGCCACCAACTCCTTGCAATCGCGCTGGTCCCTCACCGGCGCAAGCCACATTCTCTGTTCAGAAACTCGTCTCTTCGGGTCAGGTCCGGCCTTTTGTAACCGGAAACCGCCCGGCTCATTGGAGGTTCATCCGTGGCTAAGCCCACCGCCAAACCGAAGCGTCGCGAACGCAAGAACATCGCCAATGGCGTGGTTCATATCTCGTCGACCTTCAACAACACCATTGTCAGCATTACCGACACGCAGGGGAACACCATTTCCTGGGGTTCCGCCGGTACGGCCGGTTTCAAGGGCGCCAAGAAGGGTACGCCGTTCGCGGCCCAGATGGCCGCCGACGGTTGCGCGCAGCGCGCCCGGGAACACGGCATGCAGCAGGTCGAAGTGTTGGTGAAGGGTCCTGGCTCGGGCCGTGAAACCGCGATTCGCGCACTGCAAGCCGCCGGATTGGAGATCACCCTGATCAAAGACGTGACTCCGATCCCTCACAACGGTTGCCGTCCGCCCAAGCGTCGTCGCGTGTAACTCGGTCGATGGAGGTGCGAACGCCCGCGTCCTAGGAGACCCGTTCGCCCTTCGAGCCCGTTTTTTTCAGGTTCCTGCAAGGAGGAATTGCCAAGTGGCTCGTTATACAGATGCCCGTTGCCGGTTGTGCCGGGCTGAAGGAATCAAGCTCTTTTTGAAGGGCGACAAGTGCAATAGCGCCAAGTGCCCCATCGCTCGCCGGGCTTATCGCCCTGGCATGCATGGTCAGGCCCGTCACAAGCCGTCCGAGTATGCCATCCGTCTTCGCGAGAAGCAGAAGGTTCGTCGGGTCTACGGTGTGCTGGAAAAGCAGTTCCGCCGCTACTACGCCGAGGCTGTCCGCCAGCGCGGCGTGACGGGTGAAGTGCTGCTCGCGTTGCTCGAGCGTCGCCTCGACAACGTGGTCTTCCGGTTGGGGCTCGCCTCCAGTCGGTCTCAGGCCCGTCAGTTCGTTCGCCACGGGATGATCGAGATCAATGGCGTTCGCACCGACATCCCCAGCTTCCAGGTGAAGCCCGGGATGGTGCTCAAGGTGGTCGAGAAGAAGACGGACTTCTTCAAGAAGCGTCTCGAGGGCGTGACCGCCCCGCGCGTACCCAGCTGGCTCCAGTTCGAAGCCGACAAACTGCAAGGCTCGGTCGTCAACATGCCGACCCGTGAGGAGAATGACACTCCCGCGAACGAGCAGTACATCATCGAGTACTACTCACGCTAAGCTTTGTCGCTCCTTCTGGCCGTCCTGACGGTCGGTCTAGCCGAAAGAGGTAGATTCTCAAATGGATAAGCCCAATATCCAGTGCGTCGAGACCCGCACCACCGAGGAAGGTCTCCATTACAGTCGCTTCGTCGCTGAGCCCCTCGAGCGTGGGTATGGCACGACGCTGGGCAATGCACTCCGTCGCGTGCTCCTTTCGGACCTCGAAGGCGCTGCCATCACGGCCATTCGCATCGATGGGGTTCCCCATGAATTCACCACCATCCCTGGCGTGTCCGAGGATGTGGTGGACGTCGTGCTCAACCTCAAGGGTGTGGTGCTGAAGTTGCACGGCTCCGAAGCCAAGAGTGCTCACCTGCGCGTGAGTCGCGAAGGGCCCGTCACGGCTGGTGACATCGTCACCGATCCGGATGTCGAGATTCTCAACCCGGATTGGCACATTGCGACGCTCGATGCCGGCGCCACGCTGGATGTCGAGTTCCACGTCGAGCGCGGCAAGGGCTTCGTTCCGGCTGAACGGAACCGCAAGGGTCCGCAGACGGTCGGGGTGATTCCCATCGATGCCATCTTCATGCCTGTGCGCAAGGTGAACTACACGGTGGAAGATACGCGGGTCGGTCAGTCCGTGGATTTCGATCGTCTCAATCTCGAGATCTGGACCAACGGCTCGCTCAGCGCCGAGGAGGCCCTCTCCAAGGCCGCCGAGTCGTTGATTGATCAGTTCCGGCCCTTTGCCCTGCTGGGTCGTGATGAGGCCGATTTCGCCGCTCACGAGCACGTGGCGGGTGCTTCGGCGGGGGCTGCTTCGCCCCTCGATCTGTCGATCGAAGAGCTGGAGCTCTCCGTTCGCGCTTACAACTGCCTCAAGCGCGCCAACATCTACACGGTTGGCGATCTGCTCAAGAAGAGCGAGCGCGAGCTCATGGACATCAAGAACTTCGGCAAGAAGTCCGCTGACGAGGTGATCGAGCGCCTGCGCGCTTTCGGTTACTCGATGGCCAGGGACAAGGACGAAGAAGTGGCGCACGCCGACTAGGCGTCGCTCTTGCGAGATAAGGGATTAGATTATGCGTCACCAAAAGAAGCGTCACCTGCTGGGCAGGCCGTCTGACCAGCGCAAGGCTCTGCTGCGCGCCCTCACGACTGCTGCGCTGCGCCACGACCAGATCGAGACGACGGAAGCCAAGGCCAAGGCCGTGGTCCCCGTTATCGATGAGATGATCACCCTCGCCAAGCGGGGCGATCTGCACGCTCGCCGTCAGGTCGCTGGCTTCGTGTATGACAACGACGTGGTCAAGCGTCTGTTTGAGGAAGTGGGCCCGCGGTTCGCTACTCGTAACGGCGGATACGCGCGCATCGTGAAGACGGCCCCCCGTCGTGGCGATGCCGCTCCCATGGCCATCGTGTCGTTGGAAGTGTGAACTCGTTGGTGCCGTCCTGATGCACACGATGCGTCTGCTCGTGAGTTACGACGGCACCGACCTGCTCGGTTGGCAGGTCCAGACCCGAGGCCGTACGGTTCAAGGGCTTCTGGAATCCGCTTTGGGCAAGGTGCTCAAGTCACCTGTGCGCACAGCGGCTGCCGGTCGGACCGACAGCGGTGTTCACGCCGCTGGGCAGGTCGTCAGTTTCCAGACTCCGAAGCTCTTGCCTCAAGAAGCTTGGATTCCGGCGCTGAATTCGGTTTTGCCACGGGATATCGCCGTGTTGCGTGCTGAAGAGGTTTCCCCGGACTTTCACGCTCGCCATTCGGCCATCAGTCGGAGTTATCGGTACGCCGTTGTGCACAGGGGGCCGCGTTCGCCACTGCAGGCGCGGTTCGCTAGCTGGGTCGAGGGGCCTCTTGACCTGGTGGCGTTGCGGGAGGTTTGGTCCTCGCTTCTGGGAACCCACGACTTCACGCATTTTGCCAGCACGGGCAGTGATCCAGTCAGCCCGATCTGCCGGGTAAGCCAGGCAGAGATTCAAGAGGAAGGCAGCACGCTCTTTTTCCATATCACCGCCGATCACTTTCTCTATCACATGGTGCGTCGCCTGGTTGGCACGGCTCTGCGCGTAGGGAGGGGGGTGCTGTCGGTGGAAGGTTTTCGAAACACCTGGGAAGGTGTGGCGCCACGGCCGTCTGGTCCGACGGCGCCTCCTCATGGGCTTACCTTCGTGTCGGTCGGTTATCCCGCTCAGCACGCCTGGTCTCAGACTTTTAACTTCGTTTCCCCCCCCGTTTTACCCACATTGTGATCGCTCTGTGGTGGGCAGGCCCACCGCGAGCAGGAGAACAGACCACATGCAGACCACAATGGCCAAGGAAGGCGAGGTTGTCCGTACCTGGCACCTCGTCGACGCCGAAGGGCAGACCCTGGGCCGGCTGGCAACCGTCGTTGCCACCCTCCTCCGGGGAAAGCACAAACCCATTTACACCCCCCACGTCGACACGGGCGACTTCGTCATCGTGATCAATGCCGACAAGATTGTCGTGACGGGCAAGAAGTCGACGGATAAAGAATATATCCATCACACCGGCTGGCCCGGTGGTTTCCGCAAGACGACCTTCAACAAATTGCTGGCTGCCAAGCCCATTCGGGTCGTCGAGAAGGCGGTTCGCGGGATGCTGCCCCACACCAAGCTGGGCGCGGCTCAGTATCGTAAGCTGAAGGTTTATGCTGGTGCCGAGCATCCGCATGCCTCTCAGCAGCCGACCGCGTTCGATCTGTCCGCGCAGTAATTGAAGGAGCAACCCGAAGATGGCTCAAAAAGTGGCTCAGTACTGGGGCACCGGTCGTCGCAAGACGTCGATTGCTCGCGTTCGTTTGGTGCCCGGCACCGGCGCGATCAAGATCAACGAGCGGACGGCGGAAGACTACATTGGTGGTCGCAAGACCCTGTTCCCGCAGCTCGCGCTTCCCTTTGAAGCAACCAAGAGTGCCGGTCGTTTCGACGTTCATTGCAACGTGATGGGCGGGGGCGTGAATAGCCAGGTTGGAGCGATCCGCCTGGGTATCGCCCGCGCCTTGGTCACCATGGACCCCGACCTTCGCTCGGCACTGCGGGGTGAGGATCTGCTGACCCGCGATCCTCGCGCCAAGGAACGGAAGAAGTACGGTCGCAAGCGCGCCCGCAAGCGCTTCCAGTTCTCCAAGCGTTAATCGCCTGGCCCCCGCCTCTGGCGGGGGTTTTTTTTCGGCGTGCCTCGTGTGATGGGTTGGCTGGGTTTCGCTCCCTTGAAGAAACCTCGGGTCGAGTCCGTTCCGGGCAAGGACATGCGGTACATGGCAGAGCCGAAGGCGGGCAGACGAGCGACGGGGCGAGCCTGACCGTCTATCCACAGCGCCCCGTGCTGCTCCGCGTTTGGGCTGATGGTGGCTCTGGTTTCGTGGGCGGGAGCGATGGGTGGTTCGACCTCAGCGGGGGTAGCGTTCGGGTTGAGCAGCATCAACCAGGGCCGACCCTCCACGCTGGGGCCGTGTTCGCGCGCTTCGATGACGCAGGCGACGCCATTGGCATTGGGCTTGCTCGCCCCTTGCGGGGTGAAACGGCGGTTCCCGAGCTCGTTGAGGCTCTGGAAGGCGGCTTCGCTCAACGCCGAGACATCGTCACTGAAGAGTTGGAGCCCGCCGCTCAGAGCCACCACTCTTGTCCAGCTTTCTCTGGCTGCTTGGCTCAGGTTGCTGCCCTGCGGGTTTAGCAGAAGGCAGTCCGGGTCATTGGTCCACCAGTGCGGATGACACCACAGTCGGGCCAGGGTGCTGCGCATCGCGTTCTCCATGGCCGGGGCAGAGCCGGTTGGCTCGGGGTCTTCCCAGTGGGGGGCAATGTCTGGCCCGATGCGCATCGCATCGACGAGCCCCACGGAGGGAAGCAGGGGGGCCCCACAGCCCAACATGTAAGCCTCGGGGACGGCTGTGCGCAAGCTTTCGAGTCCCTTCCGGTACCGCGTCACGCTGGACTCGTTGGTCTTCCACGGTTGGCCCGGCAAGGCACCCGCGTAGAGGAAGTCGAGCTTCAAAAACTCGAAACCCCAGCTGCGGACGATGGTCCTGAGCGTGGCGGTCAGGTGCGCCCGTACCTCCGGACGACTAAGGTCGAGTGCGTAGCAGCGCTGGCCCCAGTTGTGGCACGCCAGGGTGGGGCTGCCCGCTGGGTCGCGCAGAATCCATTCGGGATGTCGCCTGAAGGTGTCGCTGGACTCTGAAGTCAAGAAGGGAGCTAGCCAGAGACCTGGGGTGAAGCCATGTTGGCGAATACGGTTCGCGAGGGCGGCCATTCCGGAAGGGAAGCCGTGATTCCAGGCGTCCCAGTCCCCAATGTCTGCTTGCCAGCCGTCGTCCACCAAAATGAGCTCCAGCTGCGGCGCCCGCTCGCGCAGTGTGACGAGGGTGTGGGCCAGGCGGCGTTCGTCGATCTGAGCCCCGTGTGCATACCAGGAGCACCACCCCGTCTTTGGGGGCGAACCTGACTGGGGGGCTCGCCCCCGTTGCTCGTTCGCTGTCTGGGCCCTCACGGCGAAGGCGTATCGCTCCAGCAGGGTTTCAGGCGTCTCAGCGAGAAAGACGAGCAGTGGCTCACAAGTCAGGGTTTCACCAGGGGCAAGCGCGTAATCCTCCGCTTCCCATCCGGCATTGATCCGCCAGTCAGGTCCTTGGGCCGCGAGGCTGACGCTGCCGAGACCTCGCTCGGCCGAGGCGAAGCCGAGGAGAACCGGCCGCTGCTCGCCGAACTGGATCACCGTGTGACCGGGAGATACGAAGGCGCCCGGAGTTGGTGTCAGCTGCCAGGGGCCGGCAATCGGCCCACCTGGTAGGTCCCGTTGCCAACTCACAGGCATCAGGGGGGTGGCGTAGCTCCAGCTTTGCCATCCGGCCTGGAGCACCAACGGCTCCTGGGGGTGACCAGCTGAGCAAGTCCCGATGAGGGGAGCGTATGACGCGACGCGCAGCACGTTCGTGCTGAGATTTTTTAGCTGCAATTGGATTTTCAACCCGTGGGGGTGGTGTTTGATTTCCCATGTCAGTTGTAGATCGCCGCTCGGGCGGCGAATGTCGCCCGGTGAACTCAGCCAACGCAGCCCCCCGGACGCGGTGTGAATCACCTGCTGGGGCGAGCAGCGCCATTCGCTGCCGTCCGAGAGGCGCACGCGGGCCTGAACACCGCTCAAGAGGCTTTCGCCTTCCGAGGATCGTAGTTCCAGTCCTTCGCCCCCGCTTGGGCAGGCCCAGTGGATCAATGAATCGGTTGGTTTCATGTTCCGCTCCCTGTCCTCGCGCGAGCGGGGCGCGGGACTTGCGGCTCGAGCATGGCGCGTCGGACAGCCCCAACCTAGCGTCGGACGGGGGTTCGCCCGCGCGAGGGTATCGGTCACCGCCGGCCGGCAGAAAACCCGTATAATGAGGCGTTATGTTGAACCGAACGACGCGGGCCACTCGCTCGCAGGCTTGGTGGCTCCCCAAGGCTGGCCGCACGGGGCTTGTTTGCCTTCGCGTGGGGCTGGCGGGTGCGCTGGTTGCGTCGGCACCGCAGCCCTCCTGGGCCTCGGATGTGCGCCCCAGTGCCTATCTGGAACGCGGCGAGTACGTGACCTTTGACAACGGCACCGTGTTCGTGGCGGATGGGGAGCGCGGCAGCCGCGGGGGCCACTGGTTTCGGGTCGCGGGCCAGGAGAGTAGCGTCTTTTATGGCCTTGGCAGCCATCCGGTCACGGACTGGATCTGGCCGAATCACGGTGTGTCTCCGGCCGTCTGGGACCTGGTCGCGGTGTCGGCCGCGGGGGCCAGCTATCTGACGCGCTATCAGGAAATGGCCGGTCACACCACCGGCTTCGCCCGGATCGGGGCACTGGTCGGGTTGGGGGGGCTCGCGGGTACCGCGGGGGGACTGGCTTATAATCTGACCAATGCCACGCGCGAGATGCAGCCGATTTTTTTCGTGGCCACCGCCCTGACGGCCCTGGCGGGCTTTGGCTTCTGGGCTGGGGCCGCTGCGACGGCGCACTCGAACGAGGCGTTGCTCGACCAGGCGCTGGAGGCTTACAACCGCGAGTGGGCCGGACGTCGAAACCCTCGTGCCATCGGCGAGCAACCTGCCGGAACCAACACCCACTGAATCAGGCATCGATTCGTCTGAAGCGTCAGCTCGAACCACAGAACGCCCTCGCGTGACTTGTGGCCCGCCTTGCACGCCACGTTCCTGGCCGGCCTGGCGTGTCGCTCGTTTTCTCGACGTGGCATAATGGTCCCCGTGAGGCCCTGACTGGGTCCTCACGGGTGGGATGTATTGAGGATGTTTCCGTGAACGAACACATGCGTGAACATATGCGTTTGATGTTGCCGGGCCCGACGCCCATCCCGCCGGGGGTGAGTCAGGTGCTGGGGCGCCCGATGATCAATCACCGTGGCCCTGAGTTCGGTGCGATGTACCGCGCCTGCATCGATGGCATTCGCTGGCTCTTCCAGACCGAAGGGGATGTGTTGTTGCTGGGTGCCAGCTCGGGTACCGGGGGCCTGGAGGCCGCCGTCTCCAACGTTCTCAGCGCGGGCGATCAGGTGCTGGCGCTGGTCGCCGGGGAATTTGGGGCTCGCTTTGCCGACATGGCCGAGCGGTTTGGCGGCAAGGTGACCCGGATGAGCGTGGAATACGGTGAGGCCTTTGCTCCCGAGGCGATCGAGGCGGCGCTCGCGACGGGGGCCTTCAAGGTCCTGCTGGTGACGCACAACGAGACCTCCACGGCCGTCATGCAGCCGCTCGAGGCGATCGCCCGGGCTGCCCGCCGCGCCAATCCCGACATCCTGATTCTGGTGGATGCCGTCAGCAGCCTGGGCGTCGTGCCCCTGCCGGTGGACGCCTGGGATCTCGATATCGTGGTGACGGGTTCTCAGAAGGCCTTCATGATTCCGCCGGGTCTGGCGATGGCCTCCGTCTCCGCGCGGGCCTGGAAGGCCCACGAGACGGCCACGGCGCCACGCTACTATTTCGATTTCACCCAGCACAAGCAGTTCGATGCGAAGAACCAGACGCCCTGGACCCCGGCGCTGCCCCAGATTTACGGCCTGTACGAGGCCTTCGGCATCATGCGCGGGGAAGGACTGGACGCGCTGTTCGAGCGCCATGAAACGATGACGCGCATGTTGCGGGCCGGTCTGGCGGCGCTCGGGCTGCATCCGGTGGTGACCCGTGACGATATCGCCAGTCGCTCCGTGACGGCGGTTTATCCGCCTGCGGGGATTGATGCCGAGCAGCTGCGTAAGGCCGTTCAGGAGCAGTTTGGCCTGGTGCTGGCGGGGGGCCAGGGCAAGATGGCGGGCAAGATCTTCCGCATCGGTCACCTGGGCTTCTACCAACCGCTCGACATGCTCACGGTGCTGGCGGCCCTGGAGGTCGTCTGCCACCGCCTTGGTGCCGCGGTTCCGCTGGGTGCGGGAGTGCGTGCGGCGCAGGCCAGCTTGCTCGGGGTGGGAGAGCGCGAGACGGCGACGCGGGTGTGACGGGCGCAAGCGCCTGATTCGAAGGAGACCGACATGACAGATGCGATGATGACCACGGCCCAGGCAGTGGCGCCGGTGCGGGCCCTGCCGCGGGTGCTGGTGAGCGACCCGATCGAGGCCAGCGGCCTGTCCGCCCTGGAGGGCGTGGCGGAGCTCGACGTGCGCACGGACCTGACCCCGGAGCAACTCAAAGCCGTGGTGGGCGAATATGACGCTTGGATGGTGCGGTCGCAGACGAAGGTGACGGCCGAGTTGATCGAGGCGGCGCACAAGCTCCGCATCATCGGGCGCGCCGGCGTGGGGGTCGACAACATCGACGTGCCGGCCGCGACCCGGCGCGGGGTGGTGGTGGTCAACTCGCCTGGCGGCAACACGATCGCTGCGGCCGAGCATACCTTGGCCCTGCTGTTCGCCCTGGCCCGGCACGTGGCGCCCGCGGATGCCTCGACCAAGCGAGGCGAGTGGAAGCGCAGTCAGTTCACGGGCACCGAGCTGTTCCAGAAAACCCTCGGGGTGATCGGTCTGGGCAAGATCGGCTCGCACGTGGCCAACGTGGCCCGCGCGGCGGGCATGCGCATCGTGGCCTATGACCCGTTCGTGACGCCCGAGCGCGCGGCGGAGCTGGGCTGCACGCTGGCAAGCGTTGAGGAGGTTGTGGCTCAGGCGGATTTCCTGACCTTGCATGTGCCGAAGACACCCGAAACGACCAACCTGATCAACGCCGACATGCTGGCGAAGGCGCGCCGGGGCCTGCGCATCGTGAACTGCGCGCGCGGGGGCATCATCGATGAAGCGGCGCTGGTGGCGGCCCTTGAGAGTGGCCAGGTGGCGGGTGCGGCGCTGGATGTGTTCGCCCAGGAACCGCTCGTCAACGAGGCGTTGCGGGCCATGGGGGACAAGGTCCTGCTCACGCCCCACTTGGGTGCGAGCACCGAGGAGGCCCAGCTCAACGTGGCGATCGACGTGGCGGAACAGATCGCCGAGGTTCTGGGCGGGGGCGAAGCCCGTAGCGCGGTCAACATTCCCAATCTGCGGGCGGAGGTCATGGCCTCGCTCAAGCCGACCATGGCCCTGGTGGAAAAGCTGGGCGTGGTGGCGGCGCAACTCGCCGAGGGGCCGATCGAGGCCGTAACCATCACCTATGCCGGGGATCTGGCCGACGTGGAATCGCGGCCCCTCTCCAATGCCCTGCTGAAAGGCCTGCTGACACCGGCCCTGGCGGAAGGCGTCAACTTCGTCAACGCCAGTTTCCTGGCCAAGGAGCGCGGCATTCAGGTGACGGAGGTGCGGGCCGCCGATGCCGATGACTATGTCGGCCTGGTGCGGGTTCAGGTGCGCACGCCGACGCGCGAGCGGGTGGTGGCCGGGACCCTGCTGCACGCCGACCTGCCGACGATCGTGCAGGTCGACGACTACGCCTTCAACCTGTTCCTACGCGGCGTGCTGCTCTTCGCGCCGCACCAGGATGTGCCGGGCTCGGTGGGCAAGCTGGGCACCTTGCTTGGCACCCATCAGCTCAACATCTTCGGCATGCAGCTGGGGCGGCGGGCGGTCAGTGGCCCGGCGCTGATGGTCTTGAACCTGGACCAGACCGTGCCGGAACCGGTCATTGACCAGATTCGGGCCCTGCCGGGCTTCTTCGACATCAAAGTCGTCGAGCTCTGACCTTCGGCTGGCGCGGCCGGCCCGTTCGCTCAGGCAGATCGTTGCCGGCCTCTCAACGTGCCGCCAACGATCTGCCTGTCCGCGTGGGTTGGCCGGATCGGCTACAATGCCCTCATGACCCCCTACCTTGCCCTGTATCGCAAATACCGTCCCGGGACCTTTGCCGACCTGGTGGGCCAGGAGGCGGTGGCGAGCACGTTGAGCCGGGCGCTGGCCCAGAGCCGTCTGGCCCACGCCTACCTCTTCTGCGGGCCACGCGGGACGGGCAAAACATCGGTGGCCAGGATCCTGGCCAAGTCGGTCAACTGCCAGGAGGGCCCAACCGCGACGCCTTGCGGGGCTTGTCCGAATTGCCGCGATATCACGGCCGGCGCGCACCTCGACGTGATCGAGATTGACGCGGCCAGCAACAACGGGGTCGACAACATCCGGGACCTGCAGGATCGCGTGGCGCTGGCGCCGGTGCTGGGACGCAGCAAGGTGTATATCATCGACGAGGTCCACATGCTGTCTCAGGGGGCCTTCAACGCCCTGCTGAAAACGCTGGAAGAGCCGCCGCCTCACGTGATGTTCATCCTGGCGACCACCGACCCTCACAAGGTGTTGCCGACGATCGTCTCGCGCTGCCAGCGGTTCGACTTTGGCCGGATTCCCCTGGCGGCCCTCGTGGCGAGGCTGGCGCAAGTGGCGCAGGCGGAGGCGATCGCCGCGGAACCGGCCGCCCTCGAGGCGATCGCCCGGCGCGCGCAGGGGGGCCTGCGCGATGCGTTGAGCCTGCTCGACCAGCTGGCGGCGGGCCTGGGCGGCGAGACGCTCACGCTGGCTCGCGTCAATCAGGGCCTGGGCCTGGTGGGCGGCGAGGAGGTGGCGACCTTGGGGGAGGCCCTGATCGGCGCCGCCATCCCCGATGCGCTGACCGTGGCGGCCAGCCTGCTGGCGGCCGGACACGATCACGGGGCGATCGTGCGGGAACTGATGAACCATTTTCGCCACTTGATGGTGCTGCTTGCGGCCCCAGAGCGTGCCAACGAGTTGGAGGTGCCGCTGTCGCAGCAGCAAACCTTGCGGGCCCAAGCGGCGCGTGTCTCGTTGCCGGAGCTGGCCTGGATGCTTGAAAGCCTGAACGAGACCGACGGTCTGCTGCGCCGTTCTCCTCAGCAGGCCATCTGGCTTGAGCTGGGCCTGATTCGCCTGGCGAGCCGACCGGCCATTCCGAGCCTGTTGGAACTGGCGGGCCGGGTCGAGGCGCTCGAGGCGGCGTTGACCGGCGGGGTCCCCCGAGGCCCCGCTGCGCCTGCCCGACCGAGCGTGTCTCGGCCACCTGCGCCCCAGGCTTCTCCGGCCGCGGCGCCACCTCCCCCCGCTCGCGCAGCCAGTTCGGATTCGGAGGCCGCGCCCCCTGAGCCGGCCTCGCGGCCTGAGTCTCCGGCGCCCGCGACCGTCGCGGCGTCGCCCTTGGCGTCCGCGTCCGTGCCGGCCGCCGCCCCCCCCCCAGCGCCCACGCCCAGCGCCGAGGGGGCCCCTGCGCCCGGGGAGGGCTCAGACGCGGGCCCGTCAGGACGGCCGACGGCTTCGCCGCCTCCGGCGCCAGACGATGGGGCGGGCGGGTTGCCCCCGCGCCCCCCGCTGGCGGTGTTACCCGGTGGGGCCTCGCAGGCGCCCCAGCCACCTGCCGTGAATCCACCGCCGGCGGCGCCCCCGCGCTCGCCCGGGTCCCTCGCGGGGGGGAGCCGAGCGGTCCCGCCCGGCGCCTGGGATTCGGTTCAGGCCTACGTGCGGGCGCGCAGCGTCCCCACGGCCGCCTTGCTGGCGCAGAAGGTGGCGATCGCCGCGTGGGAGGGTGACGGGGCGGTGGTGCTGCGCATGGCCAAGCCATTCAAGGACCAGTTCGACCGCCAAGCGCCCAAGAAGACCTTGCTGGTGGAGGCGATCAGGGCGGTGTTCGGCCCCGACGCGTATCTGCGGATCGACACGCAGGAAGCCTCGCGTGCCGCCCCCTCGCCATCGGCTCCCTCGGCCACGCCGCTGCCTCCCGCCCCGGCTGCGCCCGTCCCCATTGCGAGGCCCGCGGCACCCCCTCCGCGTGAAACGTCTGCCCCCCCCGCGGCGCCGGGGGTGACCCCGGCCAGGCCGGTGGCGGCCCCTCCTTCAACGGCGGCCCCGCCCGAGGAGACCTTCGACTATCAACCCCCCGATGCCCCCTCCGCGTGGGATGATGACGTGGCGCACGACCCGCCGCTCGAGACAGGCCCCGTTGCCTCGGGTCCCGCGGCTGCCAGGGGACAGACCGAGGCGCCTCTCCCGCACGAAGACAGCGCGATCCGGCTCGCGATGGAACTGTTCAACGGGCGCTTGATGTCCCCACCGGGCGGGTGACGCGCGCGCCGGACGGCGTGAGTGCCTGCTCCTTGTCGGGAATATCTTTTTTATGACTGTGCTTTCGGGAAAACACCCGTGTTGCGGCGCCCCTTGACGCGTGCTTTCCTGTTGGCCTGGATGCACCACGCTGGGACAGTGGCCGCTGCTGCTCGCCCGTTGGCACCGAAGCGCCCTCGGCCCGGAATTGGCCTCTTCGAGGTGGTCCTGTTCGCGGCACTCACCACGGTCTTCATCTTGGCAGGCACCCAGTACCTGACGGATTCCTTGAAACAGGGGCGGCGCGCCCGACAAGACACCCAACTCTTCAATGTTGCCCTCACGGGCGTCAACCACGCCCTGGCCTGGCTGAAACGTCAGCCCTACCAACCGGTGGCGATGTTCGACCCGAAGGCCTCCGGCTCGATCGACCCGGATGAGACGGCCGACACCTTGGAAGGTGAGGAGCAACTGGGGCTGGTCAACGAGTACGTCCTGGATGCCAGCCGACAGGTTCACGCCCGCTACGAAATTGGACGCTCGGCTGACGCGCCTGCTCGAAATGGGCTCGCTCAAGCGGGCGCGGCCGATCCGGACCGCTATGCCAGCGGGGTGACATGGGTGGCCCGGGACATCGGACGGGAGCGCGGGCGTCAGCCCGGCGAGGTCTGGCTGGTGCGATGTCGCGCCTACGTGTTCAGCCAGGCCGACGGGTTGACCTTCGACACGGATCCACGCAAGCGTAGCCTCACGGTGGAGGCCGAGTTGCCGCTCGTCCATCCACGTTACCGGGAGGCCGCGCTCTATGGTTTCTCCAACAGTGCCACCAGCCTGACGGCGGTGGATGGCACCGCCGCGTTGCGCCTCGACGTGCTGGATGGGACGGGACGCCCCTACTGGTTGCGGACGGCCAGCGTGAGCGAGAGCGGCACCATCGACTACGGCAACTCGGCGTTGCCGCCGCTGGCCGGCCAGTCAGATGCGAACCTGGTCACGCACGTGGACGGGGTGGCGGCGAATCAATGGCGGGAACTCTTCGGCAGTGGCGAATTGGCCGCCATTCAGGGACTGGCCACCCCGGTGGTTGACCTCACGGCAAGTGAGACCTTGCCGGCCAACCTTCCAGACCAGGTTTTTCTGTATCTGAAAGGCTCAGCAACCTTCGACGCCAGCCAACCTCTTGCGGGGAGCGGTCTGTTGTTCGTGGAGGGAGATCTTTCGCTTGACGGCCTGAGCGTGCCAGGTGGTATTGCCTGGCGAGGGTTGATCGTGACCACGGGGGCCTATACTCAGCGCAACCTGACCCAGGTGCTCGGCGGCGTGGTTGCGGGGGGACCTGTCACTTTGCTGGGACGTGTGGGGAGTGAGGCCTCCCTGCGCTATTCTCAGGCGGAACTGGATGCGGCCCTCGCCGCGATTGCAGGCTACAGACTCGATTATTCCAGTGTGCGGGTGCTCGACGAACCACCTGTGCCGGCCTTGTAGGGGAAGCACGTAGATGCTGGGTCGCCGTGGCGCCAATCTGATCGAAGTCCTGATCTCCGTGACCGTGACCGGCTTGGTTCTACTGGCTTTGGGGGCGTTCATCACCAGCGGCCTTCGCGCTGGAGTCAACGAGCGTGACCGTGCGTTCGCCATGCAAAAGGGCCTGCAGATGATCGAGGAGATCAGTTCGCGAGGGGGGTCGGCCCCCAACGCGACTTCGCCCCTGCGATTTCACAACAGCCAATCCTTCGTGCTCTCCACCTTGCCTGGCCTGTCCGCGGATGATTCCCTCAGCGCGAATCCAAAGGATGCGAGGACACAGCGCTACAAATACGTGCGGGCCATCACGGTGACGTCGGTGGCCGGTGATTCTCAGGCCTATCTCGTGTCGGTCAAGATTTGGCACAACACTTCGGATCAAGTATCCGTGCCGGCCGGGGAGCCGTTGGTCGATGTCTCGAACGTGGTCCGCACCGATGGCCTCGCCTTGGGGGCCCGCCAGGTGATCGACATTTATGTCCTGTCGCTCGAGAA
This sequence comes from Candidatus Sericytochromatia bacterium, assembly GCA_035285325.1. NCBI lineage: Bacteria > Bacillati > Candidatus Sericytochromatia > Candidatus Sericytochromatia bacterium. Next base: position 23,067 of record JAYKJB010000059.1, on the reverse strand, counting down.
CCTGCCCCACCTGATCCGCAAGGACGACACCGAGGCGTTTTACCCGTCGCCCTCGGCGGCGCGCTCCGTGTTCAGCGCTGCGCTGTCGAAACTCGCCTCCCAGCACCCGGGATTTCAATTCCGAACTCATTTTGTGACGCGCCTGAGTGAGGGGCGAGACCCCCAGTATCAGCCTTACATCAATGATGAGAAACCGCTGGATGGGGCCGAGTCGGACCCCATGGCCTGGACCTACTTTTATCCCGGGCGGCTTCAAGATGGGGTCGACAGTCCGCGATACCTCGACCTCGAGTCCTTCGGCGGGCGATATCTGCGCGGTCGTGCCATCGCTGAATCTGCCAATGACACCCATTATGCGATGGCCGATCAGTTCAATCACGCCGTGCGTTACGCGGATGAGTTCACGACGGCCGACGAAGAGGCTTTCGGCACGGTGAAGCTCCCCACGGGTGCTGCGGCGGATGGTCCTGATGTCAGTCCGCTGAGTTATCGCCAGTTGCTGGAGGACATGCTGCGGGATGACACCGGGAAATATGCCCAGGCCGTGCTCGTCAATCTGCACGGGGAATTGTTGCCCGTCGTTCCCTTGCGCAATTACAGCGACGCGGCCAAGGACCCTGGTGATACCAGTTCCGATGCCCGCGTCAAGGAGCGCCGCCTGGTGACCCATCCCTACAAGCTGGTCACGCCAGTCGATGAGCCCTTGCGTTTGCTGGTGCATCCCTTCATGGCGGATGGGCAGCCGACCTCTGAAAACACGTTCTATCCCAGCTCAGACGCCGGGGATGCCAACCGCTTCATCAAGTCGGACTGGCTGAACAGTGGGTCCCTTCATCACGCCAGCGAGGCGCGCATCGTGATCAAGGGCATCCGTCCCTACCTGCAAGACCAGAATGGCGATGGCACCATCACCGCCGAGGACGTGAAAATCTGGACGGTGCAGCGCGAGCGAACCACCGGTGCGGGGACACGTTACGTGCGGGTTGCCGCCTGGCCACCCGCTGCGGCCGCCGCGCTGGCAGCCGGCGCGACCCTCGCTGGCGAAGGCGCCGCCGGGCGCGGCGAGCACAGCGGGCCGCACGTGACGGCCCATTCTGACGGTGTCTCGCATCATGGCAGCGAGGCACCTGCGGCCGGAGAGGGGGACGCGGATCCGGTCTTCGACGGGGACGACCTGATCATTCAGGTCAGCGATCTGGATTATGACGCTCGGCAGACCGTGGACGACGGCAGTGTTTACGGCATCGACCACGCCAGCGCAGAGGCCAAATTGCACGGCTTGCAGTACTTCCCCGACCCGCTGCTCCCCTTCCTGGATGCCGGCGTGCCGGCAGGCGGCGGCGGCGGCGGGGATTCGTTTCAACTCGCTCAGGGCAAACCGGGCGGTGGGCAAGGCGGGGGCTCAGGCGGGGGCCAGGGCGGGGGCCAGGGCGGGGGCCAAGGGGGGGGCAATAACCCCCCCCCCACCCCCACTCCGAGCCCGACTCCGACTCCGACGCCGACTCCAACTCCGACCCCGACGCCGACTCCAACTCCGACGCCGACCCCGACTCCAACTCCAACTCCGACGCCGACTCCAACTCCAACGCCGACCCCGACTCCAACCCCCTCAACGGCCGCGAGCAGCAACCCGAACTATCGCGGCCCACGCAACACCGCGCGCATCGGCATTGAACTCTCGCTGCTGGCGGCGGCGGCGGGGCGGCGTTTTGAAGTGGTCACTCAACTGGCCACCGGTTCAGGCTACGCGGGCCTGCAGGAGCGTGTGCCCAGTGTGAGTCGCACCTATGCCTATGTCGGAGCGGCCTCTGACGGTGGCTGGTGGTCGGGAGGGGGGCGCTATGCGGGGGTTCCTCCCACAGATCAGATTTCGCTGCTGGGAGATCCGCGGCACAGCCCCTATCTCGACCTGCGAATCAAGGCCAATCAGAGTCCCTCCAATCCGCTGTTGAACGTCTTCTGGAAGGATTATCGGCCTGGTCAAGCCGTCTATTCCGGAGTGAACAACAGCACGACGTTCGTGGCGCCGGCCAACCCCTTCCTGAGCAGCGGCGAGCTCGCCGAGATGGGGACCGCCGCCTCCGATAGCGTCAACACGGCATTCTCTCACTCGGCGGATAGCTGGAATGGTTCGCATGTCAATGCACCACTGTTCTACCGGCTGTTGCGAGAGGCCTTGCTGCGCAATGGGGTGGTGTTTGTCAATCCGACGGGTGCTCCCGCCCGATACATCGGGCTGGGGGGCGAATTTTCGCTTTCGGGCTCGATTGACGGCGTGAGCGGCCTGTCGCCCGAGGCGGCTCCTTATTTGAGTTCGAATCCTGAGGAGTTCGACGAATTGTTCGGGGAGCGCACCCGTCTGGTGCGCTCTGCCAACCCGGGTGAATGGTTGTCGCTTCCCTGGTTGGGAGAACTCTATCCCTCGGGGCGTTTTACGGCCGAATGGGCCACCAAAGGCAATCTCTCCTCCTCGCTGTATCGCCGAGTGGCGATCGGCGATGCGACGGGCTGGGATGCCCGCGCTGACGGGAATCCCGCGCATAACCGAAAGGAAGTGGGGTTGACCGGTCTGGCGGCCTTGCTCGGGGCGCCTGTCAGTGTGTTTGATGCCGGGGACGCGGCGGCGGCATCGTTGACCACGGCGGGCCGAGCCTGGGCCGACTCGCTGGGCCTGTCCGTGCTGGCTGCGGGCCAGGCTCGCTTCGGCATCGCGCCTCAACCCAGCAGCACGCCCGATGATTGGGGGCTGGCGCTCTACCCGGCTGCGCGCACCACCGCCGCGCCCTTGCTGACCGGGAGCCCTGCGCCTGCGGCCTACTACGACCATACCACCTCAGGTCTGGCCTTGGCGCCGATGTATCTCCGGTACGCATCACCGCCCGCCAACCCCAGTGCGGTGCCCTATCCGTTCGACTTGCAGGCCGTGGTGGTCCCCAATACCCTGGTGCCGAACAGCGTGAGCGAGGTGCCTCGCATCTTCGATACGGCGGTAGCCGGCATGCTGGCGACTTACCTGGATGGCGGTCGAACCTCCGGATTGCCGGATCTGGGTCAGTACAACATCAAACTGTTGCCCCGCATCAAGATGATCAGTCCCACGCGGGGGGAGAAATTCTCCATATCCGGAACCTCTCCCAGCATCAAGGTGTATGCCAAATGGGTTCGCTCGGATGGGCGTCCTCACAGCCCCCTGTATGACTTGCCGGCCGTCTATCCACCTGGTTCCTCTGGCCCCGCTGAGGTACGCTGTTTCGTGAAGCTCCGTCGTCTACCCGATGGCGAGTGGCGAACGGCCTCGCTATCCGGGGGCCTGAGCGTCGATGGGGCAACCGAGCCCGGAATTCCGCCAAATATAGCGGGGATTGAGCCGACCGGAAGCTACCCCCCTTCCTTTACCGCCTCTTGGGATGTAACAGGACTGACGCCGGGCACCTATCAACTGCGCGTCGAGGGCTATCGCCACAGCGATCTCGATCCTCTGGACGGCTCCGCCGCCTACACCCTACCGGGGCATTATGTCTTCCATGAAATTCCGGTCTCGCTCTATTAGGTTCGCCGCGGGTGGTTTCACCCTGGTCGAGGTCTTGCTCGCCGCGGCGATCGCCCTGTTCGTGGGTGGGACCCTGATCAACACCTACCTCGGAGCCAGCACCACCATGAACGCGGCGGTGGGCTCTAGCCAGATCAAGCAGACCGGCGACCAGGCCTTGGATGAACTGTTCCGGCGTCTCAAGGCGGTCCGCAAGGTCTTTGCGAGGGGGGATGCGGCCAACAGCTGGCTGGCGCGCACGGATCTGCGCCCCTACCTGGCCGCTGGGTTGACGCCGCAGGTCGAGACCACCGAGCTGGTGCTGCCCGAGTTCCTGCCGGAGGCGAATTTCTCCTCGGGGGGCAGTGTCGCCGGCAGCGTCGGCAACGCCCTGTGGATGGTCTGTGTCGAACCTGGCATCACGGTGGCGGACGACGCCGCGCTGCCTGCCGGCCAGGGGCCTCTGGCGCAGGTGTTCGGCACTGACAGCCATCGTTTCAGCGTTTACAAGTTCTACTTTTACTTCCTGGCCAAGAAGCCGCTGGCGGGAGGCGAGCCGCTGGTGCGCGGCAGTGACCCCGCCGTGGATGGCTATACTTACACGCTCATGCGCTGGGCCAGTCAGCCCGTGCTCGATTACGAGGAGGTGCGCTCCTGGGTCGTCCGGGTGCGCGCGGGTGCCACGGCGCCCGACCTGTATCTCGACGAGAAATTGGCGACATTGCGGCAGACCTATGCCGGGGCGGTCGACCTCAGCGTGTCCGACGCGACCGCCGGCCTCACGCCCGCCGGTTTCTATCAACTGCTGCGAGACGGGGCCTCGGACCTCTCCCCCGCCACCTCGCGCCTGACGGCCAGTGATTATCGGGGGGCCATCCACTTCGGCGTTCAGGACGGACGGGCGCTGGCCATGGTCGCCTTCAACAACGGCACGGCGTTGTCGCCCCCCGCGGTTCCCGCCGTGGACCTGTTGCAGGGTGGCCAGTTGCAGACCCCTCGCTATGCCCTGGCGTCTGAACACCGTCCCTTTGGCTTCGAGGTCCTGATCGGGGGGCCGGTGACCGGGCGTGAAGCGCTCGTGCGCTTGGCGTTGGCCAGTCGTGCCACGGGGGGCGGCGGCAAGCTCGCCGGACTGGCGGTGCAGCAGACGGTGCGACTCTACGCCCGGTGAGCGCCATCCCGCCATCGGGGAGCGCATCTGCTCGCTCCCGCGGGCACGCCCCTGGTCATCGCGCCGGGTCCCGTCAACGGGGGGGACGGGCCGATTGCGTGGGGCCCTCTTGCTGCTCAGGGAAGGAGCTTGTATACTGTGCTGGTTAAGATTGAGTATAAGATAATTTAAATTTAATAAAAAACGCCTCTGTCCACGCAGGCAGACCGCAGGGATCACCGAAGTTCAATCCGAGAGGGACACCATCGATGAACCGAAACCCGGCCTTTATTCTGACCATTGCCCTGATGCTCGGCCTGCAAGGCTGTGGAACGGCCAGCGCCAGCTGGGGCGTTTCCGCCTCGGCCTCGGCGCTGGAGGCCCTGCGGAAGAAGAAGGGGCACACGCAGCCCCCCTCGCGGGCGAACAAGGACTGGAAGGTCCTGAACGGGACGGTTACCAAGTTGCTCCCCGATGACAATCTGGGGAATCGTCACCAGCATTTCCTGGTGTCAGTGCAGGGCCGTTACATCAAGGTGGCCCATAACCTGGAACTGGCGCCCAAGGTGCCGGTGGCGGTCGGTGAGCCGGTGGAAGTGAAGTGCGAGTACATTCGCTCGAACCCCTACGACGTGGCGCACTGGACTCACTACGACCCCAAGGGGGGTGAGGGCGGCTACATCAAGTACCGGGGCCGCGTCTACGATCGCCCTTCGGCCAACTGATGCGGCGGCTATCGCTGGGCGCCAGCGCTTGCGCCCTGCTGCTGCTCGGGTGCGGGGCCGGGCGGATTCCCCCGTCACAGCTGACGTCGATCGCTCCGGCGCGCGTGATGCGGGCACCGATGTCGTCACCGTCGACCGGGCTCCAACTGCACGTGATGCCAGATGAGCGGGATGCCTTTTTCCTGCAGTCTTTGGCGTCGGCCAAGCGCTCGATCAAACTGCAGGTTTACATCCTGACGCACGCGGGCGTGATCGACGCCTTGATTGCCGCCCACCAGCGCGGGGTCGAGGTCAAGGTGTTGTTGGAGGAGAAGCCCTACAACCCAGGCAATCCGGGGGCCCCGCTGCCCACCAATCGGGCCGCGGCCAAGCGCCTGACCGACGCTGGCGTGGCGTGTCGCTGGACCAATCCGCGCTTTCGTTACACCCACGCCAAGGTGGTCACGCTGGATGAGACGGTTTCGTTCGTCTCTACCGCCAACTTCACCAAAAGTGGCTTGAATGCCGAGGGAAAAGGGGCGCGGGAGTATATCCTGGAGGACCGCTCACCCTCTGACGTGGCGGCGATCGCCGCGTTGTTCGAGGCCGATTGGGAGCGGCGCGCCTATACGCCGACCGACCCGGACCTGGTGCTGAGCCCGGACAACAGCCGGACCAAGCTGTTCGAGCTGATTCGCTCGGCCCGGCGCGAGGTGTTTCTGCAGGTCGAGGTGGCGGGCGACCCGGAACTCGACAGCGTGCTGGCCGCGAAGGTCAAGGAAGGCGTCAAGGTGAGGGCCCTGCTGGCCGACCTGCGCCGGCTCGCTCCCTCTCAAGACCCCGTTTACCGATCGAACCTGGACGTGGCGCGGGCCTGGCGCGCGGCCGGGGTGGAGGTGCTCTTCCAGCGCAAGCCGCACTTGCACGCCAAGGCCATTCAGGTGGATGGTGGCACTTTCTATACAGGATCGGTCAACTTCACCAGCAATTCCATGAACAACAACCGGGAATTGGGGGTGCTGGTGCAGGCACCGGAGCTGGCCAGCGCGCTCGCCCGCGCCCTGGAACAGGATTTCAAGGGCGCCGAGCCCTTGCCGGCCACGTCTGAGGCTCCGCTCGCTCCGGCGCTGCTGGCTCCGCTCTGGCCCGGCTTGCCGCTCTGACCCCGCAAGGTCGCCTCTCGCGACGAAAATCGCAGCGGCGCGGTTAAACTGCCTCTCACGGGTATATGACCTGGGTGAATTCCTCTGGTTGCACGAACCTAGACCCGTGCGCCTGAACAGGTCGAATGGGATGGCAGACATACTCGCGGACGTCGGCACGCGCTACAAGGCGCTTTCCAGCCTGGGTGAAGGCGGCATGGGCTCGGTGCTGCTGGTCGAGGACCAGACCAGCGGGGACCGCGTGGCCCTCAAACTTTTGAACCCGAAGCCGGGTGCGGACGCCGCGGCGGTCGAAAACGCTGGCTTGTTCATGAAACGCGAATTCCGCGCCATGTCCCGCTTCCGCCACCCGAACAACTGCCAGGTGTTCGATTTTGGCCTGCTGCCCGATGGCAAGCCCTACTTCACCATGGAACTGGTGGAGGGCAAGGGGCTGGACGAACTGCTCCCGCTCCCGGAAGCCGACGTGCTGCCGATTCTGCGGCAGCTTTGCCTGGCCCTCTCCTTCATTCACCAGCAGGGCTTCGTGCACGGCGACTTGAAGCCCGAGAACATCCGGATTCGACCGGACGGGGTGGTCAAGCTGATGGACTTCGGCCTGGTGGACGTGGCCGGAACGGCCCACGGAACAATCCGGGGCACGATTGCCTACATGGCCCCCGAGGTGGCCAAGGGGGGGCGGATCGACCAGCGCAGCGACATCTACGCCCTGGGGGCTGTGGCCTATCACCTGCTGGCCGGCCATCCCCCGTTCACCTCCGAGAACGCCGTGGCGGTGCTGCGTGCGCATGCCCAGGCGCCGGTGCCGCCGCTCAAGGGCGCTTGCGGGCCGGTGTCCGATGGCTTGCAGGCGATCCTGTTGCGGATGCTCGAAAAAGAGCCCGTGGCCCGTTACCAGGCTGTGGCGGAGGTGCTCGCGGCGCTGGGGGTGGATACGGAGGAGAGCCTGGATGCCACGCTGCTCACCAGCGAGTTCGTGGGGCGCCGCACAGAGCTGGACGCCCTGCAGTCGGCGCTCGGTAGCCTGATCCAGCGGGGCGAGGGCACCAGCCTGGCCGTGTTTGGTCTGTCCGGCGTCGGTAAGAGCCGGCTGCTGGAGGAGTTTCGTTTCTCGGTTCAGCTCGAAAACGTGCCCTACTACCTGGGGCGGGCCGTCCCGTCCCGGCTGCCCTACGGGCCCTTCATTCAGATCCTCAAGGGCATCATCGTCAGGGCACGAGAGGTCTGCCCGACCGTGCTGGCCGACGTGACGCCGGTGCTGCGGAAATTGCTGCCGGAACTGGGCCAGGCCTCCGAGGCCCCGGCCGCGATGGAACCGGACCAGGAACGTCTGCTGATTCAGTCCGCCATCACCAACCTGGTGACAGCGACGCTGAAACAGAGCGGTGGCGTGCTGGTCTTTGAAGACTGGGACCTGGCGGACCCGCTGTCGCTCGAGACCGTCACCTACCTGCAGCGCAACTTGCAGGGCACGCCCCTGCTGTTGCTGTTCACGCACGGGCGCGCCGAAGCGACTGCGGCCCAGAAGATGGAGGTCAAGCCCTTCGACCTGTCCGAAGTGCGAGCCATGCTCAGCAGCATGCTGGGCACCAAGACGCTTCCCGATAGCCTCGTGCAGCAACTGGCCGACTGGTCCGATGGGGTGGCGTCCCGCTTGAACAGCCTGCTGGAGCATCTGGTGCGCACCGGGGTGTTCGGGAAGGCCAAGGGCCTGTGGGATCTTCCGGCCACGGTGGCCACCTCTCAACTTCCGTCCGATGTCGCGGAGATGTTCCTGGCTCGCCTGGCCGATATTGGCGCCGATGCGCGCGGGGTGCTCGACCTGATCGCCGTCTTCGGGCAACCCGTGCCCTTCGGGACGGTGAAGCAGCTCAGTGGTCTGTCTGAAGACGTGTTGTTGGACGTTCTGGATGACCTTTGCCAGGCCCGCGTCCTGCAGGTGGATGGGGTGGCCTATGCCTATGTGGGCAGTGAAATGCGGGAGGCGGTGTACCAGAACCTGGCCACGGACGCCCGGGCCGCCCTGCATACCCGCGTGGCCGAGGCCTTGGAAGAGCGGTTGCCGCCGGAAGGAGAAGGCGACCTCGACCTGCTCAGCACCGTGGCACGCCACCATCTGGCCGGTCAGGCGCGAGAGAAGGCGGTCCGATTTGCCCTCAAGGCCGGGGAAGGCCTGTTGCGCTACTCCGTCGAGATGGCCGGAGCGCTGATTGAACCAGGTTGGGCCTTGTTGCAGAGCGTGCCCGAGGCGGAAGACCTGCGCAGCCATTATCTGCAATTGATTGGGTACTTGTACCAGGTGCGCCATGACCTCGACATGGCGATCAAGACCCTCGATCAGGCCAGGGCCTTGGCGGAACAGGCTGGTGACAAGCCCCGGTCCCTGGAAATTCTGGTGTATCTGGCCCACTCCGCGCAGCTCAAGGGGGGCGCCGAAGATCTGCAGCGCTCAGCCCAACTCAACGAGCGCTGCATCGCCATCGCGACGGAGATCGGGGCCACGCGAGCCAAGGCGCGGGCGCTCTCGAATCTGGGCCGGGCCTTGTTCTTCCTGGGCCAAAATGACCGGGCCCGCGAGGTGTTCGAGGAGGGGGTGCGTTTCTGCCGGGCGGAGGGCGAGTCCTTCTACGGGGCGCGCAGCGCCTGTTTGCTGGGTTACCTGTTGACGCTTTCCCCCGACACCCGCGAGGCGGGCTTGACGCACCTGCGCGCGGCCGTCGACACGCAGCAGGCGGTGGGCGACAAGTACGGCGAGGGCTACACCTACATGGTGATGGCGAACGTGCTGCTGCACAGCGGGATGTTCAAGGAATCCGAGGCCGCGACCGTCCGCAACGCGGAGATCATGCGCGAACTGGGTTGTTCCGATGACCTGGCCGTGGCGCTGCTGAACCACGCCTTGGTGTTGCATGAACGCGGCGACTTTGCCCGCATGCAGGCCGTGGCCGAGGACTGCCGGAAGATCGCCCTGGAGGTCCACCACAAGGTCACCATGCCCTATTCCGGGGTGCTGGTGTGTCTGGCTGAACTGTACCGGGGCCAAGGGGCCGGGGTGCTGCAACGCCTGCGCGGTTTCGAGGCGGAGGCACGGGAAACCAGTGGCTACGTGCTCTCGTCGATGATTCCTTACTTGATCGAGTCCCTGCTCTACCTCGGCCGGCTGAACGACGCTTTGCGGGCGGCGCAGGAAGCGCGCGACCTGGTCGTCTCCACGGGCAACACCGAGATCGAGACGCGGCTCTGGATCTTGATGGGCGAGATTCACGCGCGTCTGGGCGAGACGCCCGCTGCCCGGAGCTATTTCGAGCGAGCTCAGGAGCATGGCCTGAAAGGGCACGAGCCGCACGTGGTGGTGCGTGCCGAAAAGGGGCTCGCCTGGCTCGACCTGACCGAAAACCGTCTGGATGCGGCCGGCGAGCGCCTGACACGGGCGGCAGAAGCGGCTCGCCAGCTTGGCATGCGCCACCTGCGGATGGAGTGCGAGCGGCTGATGGGGGAGTGGGCCCTGGCCAAGGGAGAGCGCCCCGAAGCGCTCGGCTACTTCCAGGAAGCGGTCGACATGGCCATCGATCTCGGGTTGCCGGCGGCCGAGGCGATCGCCGCGCACGGCATGGCCCGCGCCAATGCTGACCCCAAGCGGTCGGCACGCTGGTGCCAGCAGGCCCTGGCCAAGCTCAACGAATTGCTCGAACCGCTCTCTGCGGATGAACGTGACCAGTTCCTGTCCTTCACCGAACGGGCCCAGCTGGCCCGCGCCACCGCCACTGTCAGCGAACCGGCGCCTGCCCCCGTGGCCGGCCCCATTCCGGAGGTCTCCCCTGCCATGCCCGAAGATGCCCCGATGGAGGAACGCACCAGCTGGATCGGCCGTGAACTCGGCCACGCGGCCAGTGCCGCGGCCAACGAGGCGCGACGCATCGCCTCGCTGGTGCAGGAATACGACGTCATGGCGCGGACGGTGTCGGTGCAGACGCAAGAGATCAGCGAGCTGCAGGCCAGCAATCGCCGCATGGAGCAGTTGATTCGCTTCTCGATGGCCGTCAGCAACCTGCACGACCTCGACAAGATCCTGGAGCAGGCCGTGGACATGATCGTGGAACTGACGGAGGCGGAGCGAGGTTTCCTGCTGTTCTTCGAGAACGGCCAGATTCGCTCCCAGGTCAGCCGCGTCAATGTCGATCGCCGGCCGCCGCTGGACTGGCAGTTCTCCAAGTCGATCGCGGAGAAGGTCCTCAGCACGGGCGAGGTGGTCTGCGTGTTCGACGCTCTTGCGGACCAGAATTTTAACCAGAGCCAGTCGGTGGTCGACCTCAATCTGCGCACGGTCATCTGCGTCCCCATGCGCGTCAAGGGCAAGGTGGTCGGCGCCATCTACGTCGACCGGCAATCGGTCAACGAGAACTTCACGCCGAGCGATCTCGAAATGGTGCTCAGCCTCGCGGCCCAGGCGGCCGGGGCAATCGAGAATGCCCGCTTGCATCAGGAGTGGATCGACAAGAGCAAACGCCTGGAGATGCTGAACCATCTCAGCAAGACCATCAGCAGTTCCCTGGACATGGAAGAGGTCCTCGACCTGATTGTGAAGATGACCCTGGAGGTGTCGCGCGCCGAACGGGGCTTCCTGTTCCTGGTGGATCGCGGTTCCAAGCTGATCTGCCGCGCCGCGCGGGATACCCGCAGCAGCCTGCCGCTGGACCAGGACCACGAGGTCAGCCAGTCGATCTGCGCCAAGGTGCTCCAGACGGGCGAGGCGGAGAACGTCGCCGATGCGCTGAACGACGAGGAATTCCAATTCCAGCAATCGATCATGGCGTTGAACCTGCGCATGGTGATGTGCGTGCCGATCGTGGCCAAGGCCGAGGTGATCGGCTTGCTCTACGTCGACAGTCAGGCCGTCGTGAATGCCTTCGGCGAGAAGGACCTGGAATTGCTCAAGGCGATCGCCGGCCACGCCTCCGTCTCGATCGAAAATGCCAAGTTGCACGCCAAGACGATGCAACTGGCCGACGACCTCAAAAAGACCTTCTACAGTTTCGTCCACGCGCTCGGCGCGTCGATCGACGCCAAGCACCCCCTCACGGCAGGTCACTCCGCGCGCGTCACGGAGTACAGCGTGCGCCTGGCCCGCCGTATCGGCTTGCCCGAGGAGGAGGTGGAGAACATCCGCATCGCAGGCCTGCTTCACGACGTGGGCAAGATCGGCACGCCCGACGAGATTCTCAAGAAGCCCGGCTCCTTCACCAATGAGGAGTACGAGATCATGAAGCGGCATGTGGTCCACACCCGGGAGATTCTCGACAACATCCACTTCCCGGAAGCCCAGCGGCACATTCCCGCCATGGCCGGGGCCCACCACGAAAAGTGGGATGGCAAGGGCTACCCCAACAATCAGGCGGGCGAGGAGATTCCCTTCGGTGGTCGCATCTTGGCCCTGGGAGACGTGTTCGACGCGATCACCTCCAAGCGCGACTACCGCGAGGCCATGCCGCTTTCCCAGGCCCTGAACATCATCCGGCAGGGCATCGGCAGCCATTTCGATCCGGAACTGGGCCCGGAATTCATCGCCATGATCGAGGAAGAGGGCGTGGTGATGTACGATAAGGAAACCCCGAGCGAGTCGACGCAACCCCAGACGGCCGGCTAGGCGAGGCCATCGGCTCGCCGCCCGCTGGCCGATGTGCCTTTGATGTCCCACTCTCCCCTTCGTTTTTCGTCTTCATTCTCCTGGACGCCCCGAACCTGGCTCGGGGTGCTGGGAATCGGGAGCGCTCAGGTCGCCTGGGTGGGGGGCTGGGTCTATGCCCTGGCGCGCCAATTACCCCCCGCGTCTCCGGACCTGAAAGGCCCGCTGGGGCTGGCGTTGATGGCTGGGGTGGGAGCCGGGGCCCTCTGGGGAGGCGCACTCTGGCTCTGGCAGCGGCGTCGGCAGGGTGACCTTCTTGAGTGGCGACAGGTCGCGCGAGCCCAGGTGCAGCGCGCCTTGGCGCCGACACCCACCGCCTGGTCGCCGGACGCCGTGACCTCTCCCTGGCGGGTCGAACTGGCCTCGCGGGGTTGGGGCGCCCCGGCTGCCGCCTGGAGCACCTGGCGACTGTACAATCGCTCCCAGCTGGGCATTTTCGTCGGGGAGAGCCGGGCCAGGGATCTGGCCGGCGGGTTGCAGCGAGCCGGCAGCCTGCTGCTCTGGGATGCGCTGGCCACTGCGGCGCAGCCGCCGGGCCGCCTGCTGCTCGATATGCAGGCCCGCCTGCTCCAGGAGGGGGAGCCCCCGTCGGCCTGGCGGGCCTTCAGCGCGCAGCTCGATCTGTCCACCGGTCAGTTGTTGTTTGCGGGGCTTGGCTTTCACGGGGCTTGCATCTTGCACCGGGGTGGTTCTTTGACCCTGCTGAGCAGTCGCGCCCTGGGGGGGCTGCCGGCTGAGCCGGGGCCGCCGCTGGACCAGGGGCAGGCCGGGCTGGCAGATGGGGACAGCCTGTTGCTGTTCACGGAAGCCCTGCTGCGGGTGGAGAACCGGGAGGGGGAGGCCTTCGGCCTGGAGCGCCTGCAGCAGGTCTTGCGGGAGCGCCCCGGTTGCGCGCCTGAGCCGATCCTGGCGAGCGTGCAGCGGGCGGTTGAGGCCTTTGCCGGTCCCTCGGTGCGACGCCTGGGGGGCGAGATGCTGTGTGTGCGGCTGGTGACTCCTTTCGTGGCCCACCCACGCTACGAACCCGTGCCGACGGTGATTCCTGCAGAGGAGTCGCGACCGCCGGCGGACGTCCCGCTTGCGCCACCTGTGCTCGGTCTGCCTCGCGTTCTACCGGCGAGCCAGGACGAGGTGCCGGCCCCTTCGGCTCAGCTGGCCGAGGACCGCCCCGCTGCGCTCACCCTGACGACTCCCGAGGTTGCGGCGAGGCCCCCTGAGGAGCCGAGTGCGGATGCGCCAGGGCTCGCTTCGCCCATTCATCCGCTGCTCTCCGAGGATCTGCCCGCCGAGCGCCCCCTGCGCCGAATTCGCCTGCGGGTCCCGCGCCAAGAGTCGTGATTCCTGGGCGCGCAGGCCGCGTCAGGGGTACAATGGTCACCAACTGTTCCTGACCCGAGGTATCTCATGTCTCCTGTGGTTGCTCCCGGAGCCCCGATTTTTGCCCTGGACATCGGCACCCGCAACGTGATCGGCATGGTGGCGCAACCGGATGGCGATCGCCTGCGCATTCTGGACATCACGCTGGAAGCCCATGAAGAGCGGGCCATGCGGGACGGGCAGATCCACGACATCCCCAAGGTCGTGCGGGCCGTGCGGGCGGTGCGCCAGCGCCTGGAAACGCAGACCGGCCAGCGGCTCTCCCAAGTGGCGATCGCCGCGGCCGGGCGGGCGCTCAAGACCCATCGGGCCCGTTCGAGTCAGGACGTTGGTCTCGACACGATGATCGACAAGGAGCGGCTTCGTTCACTGGAACTGGCCGCGATCCAGGCGGCGGTGGGCTCGCTGCGCTCGGATGAGAACCACTGCGTCGGCTACTCGATCGTCCATTACTACCTCGACGGGCAGCCGATCGCCAACCTCGAAGGCCAGCGTGGCAAGCGCATCGAGGTGGAACTGATTGCCACCTTCCTGCCGCGTGTCGTGACGGACTCGCTGGTGGCGGTCTGCCATCAGTCGGGCCTCGAGGTCGTGAATCTCACGCTCGAACCGATCGCCGCCATCAATGCGGCGGTTCCGGCCAACATGCGGGCGCTCAACCTGGCCCTGATCGACATCGGGGCGGGCACTTCGGACATTGCCCTGACCCAGGGCGGGACCGTGACGGCGTATGCGATGGTGCCTCAGGCGGGCGATTCCCTGACCGAGGCGATCGCCGAGGCGCACCTGCTCGACTTCATGGAGGCCGAGCGGGTCAAGCATGCCCTCTCCACCGAGGGCGCGGTGACCTTCACCGACGTGCTCGGCCTGACGCACACCTTCGCGGCCGAGGCGATTCGCCAGGCCGTGCGTCCGACGCTCGAAACCCTGGTCAAGCAGATTGCCGAGCAGATCGTCGGCATGAACGGGGCCCCACCCTCGGCCATCATCCTGATCGGTGGGGGGGCGCTCTTCCCGGGCATTGCCCCCTTGCTGGCGATGGCGCTCGGCCTGCCCGATAACCGCGTGGCCGTGCGGGGCACCGAGATGGTGCGTCGGATCGAGAGCTGCCCGCCCTTGCTGGAGGGCCCGATGGGCGTGACGCCGGTGGGCATCGCCCTGGCCGCGCTGGAAGCCCCCGGCTTCCGCTTCCTGACGGTCTATCTCGACGGCAAGGTGATCAGCCTGGAAGACTGGGGCACCACCAAGGTCCAGGATGCCTTGCTGGCCGCCGGTTACGACATGCAGGCGCTCATGCCGCGTCCCGTCCACCTGATCCAGGTCTCGGTCAATGGCGAGGCACGCTCCTTCCCCAGCACGCCGGGGGGCTACACCCGGATCTTGCTGAACGGCCAGCCGACCACGCCCGACCAGCTGCTGTCGGACGGCTCGGCGATCGAGGTCGTGCGTCCGCGCCCGGGTGATGAGAACACGCCGCTGCAGGTGTCAGACATCGTCGACATGAGCCCCGTGCGCGTGCAGATCAATGGCCTGCAACTCGACTTCCCGCCGCTGGTCAAGGTGAATGGCCAATCGATCATGGGCGATCGCCACGTGCAGGACGGCGATATCATGACCGTCGACCGCAGCGTGCGGGCGCTCATGGTGCAGGCGGGCCTGGTGGAGACGCCCGATTCCGTGCTGCGTTACTACTTCGACGGGGAGCCGCAGGAGTACTTGCTGCGCAGCATCAAGGTCGTGATCGACGGGCGGGAGGCCGATATCAATGAGTCGATCGCGGGCGGGGAAACGGTCGAGGTGACCCAGCAACTGTTCCCACATCCGACCATTGCCGACGTGTTGCCGGCCGGCAGCGATCGCCTTCAGGTGAAGGTCAACGATCGCCCCCTGCGGGTGCGCAACCCGAACTTGCAGGTGTTGCTCGCGGGCGAGCCCGTGGCGCTCGACCTGGCCTTGCCGGAGGGGGCCCAGCTGCGCCGCGACTTCGCCAACCGCCTGACGGTGGCTGACGTGTTGCCCCTGATTCAGCGGGAACTGGACGGCGACGAGGGCGAGGAATGGCTCGTGACGGTCGATGGCAAGTTCGCCGACATGGCCACCACGGTGCATCCCGCCAGCGTGGTCGAGGTGCTGACCGAGGACCCGGGCGCCGGCGACGAAGACGTGGCGCCGGCCTCCGTGGTGCGACCGAGCTGAGAGGGCTGAAACGAGCCCGGGGCGGACGTTTTTCGCCGGTTTGAGGCTCGCGCCGGGCGTTCAAGTTTGGCCATAGCTGGGCCGATATTTGCCTGGTGATGTCCGCGCCAGACCCAAGGGCCATGCTCGAAGCATGCCTCCATCAAAACGGGGAGTTGCGTCTCTCCGCCGTCGGTTCGAGCATGTGGCCCGAACTGCGGGCGGGCGACGAACTGCGCCTGGTGCACGTCACCTATGACGCGATCGCACCCGGTGACATCCTGCTCGTCCATCATTGGGCCCCGCGAGAGAACGGCGAGGAGCCCCTGCCGCTCTTGCTGGCGCACCGGGTGATCAAGGTCTACATCGAGAGTGGCCGGGCCATGCTGGTGACGAAAGGCGATCGCAAGGCATTTGCCGATCCGCCGGTGTTTTACGAGCAGGTGGTCGGGCGCGTCGAGGAGGCCCGCCGCGGGGGCCAGCTGGTCTATGCCCGCGAATTGCAGCGGGGGGCGCGCGCCCGGGCCTGGGGCTCGCGGCTGCAGGATGCCCTGGCCACCGGGGTGGCCGGGATGCTGGCCGGCCCGCTGACGGTGTCGCCTGAGGCGATCGCCCTGAACCAGCTGATTGCCTACACGCTCGACTGGGTCGCCGTGCCGGCCCTGCCGGCCGCCCTCGACTGGGAGGCGCTGTACGATCTGGCGCGCAGCGGGCGCTTCACGCCCATGCTCTCGCACAAGGCGATTCCAGGGGCGCCCGACTGGTTCAGTGCCCGCTGCCGGCGTGATCTACGAGAAAACCAGGCGCACCGCCTGCTGATCGATCAGCAGCTGAGCGAGGTGCTGGCGCGCTTCGAGGCCGTCGGTCTGCCGGTGCTGGTGGTGAAGGGCCCGACGCATGCCGAGCCGCTCTATCCCAACCCGTTCTGGCGCCCCATGGTCGATCTGGATCTGCTGGTGGCGCCGGAGGATTGGGACGAGGCCATGGCCCTGCTGGAGGCCAGTGGCTTTCTGGCCGAGCATTCCGACTGGGCGCGCCTGACCGAGCGGTTGACCGGTCAGGTGGCCCTGCTCAAACCGCTGGGGCCGGCGATCGCCGCGATCGAACTGCACCGCGATCTCAAGATGTTGTCCGAGCGGCTCGCCGTGCGCGGCGAGGTCGACGCCCGGCGGGCCTGGCAGGAGGCCGTGACGCTCGACGTGAACGGCTCCTGCGTCGCGACCCTGGCCCCCGAGGATGCCCTCGCCTACGCCAGCACGCACTGGGCCCAGCATCACTTCTACAATTCGGTCTGGTTGCTCGACATTGCCCTGATGGCGGGGCGCCCCGGGCTCGACTGGCAGAAGCTGGTCGATGATGCCCGCACGGATGGCACGGCCAGCTTCATCTGGCTGACCTTGTCGCTGGCCCGCCACCTGTATGCCGCGCCGGTGCCGGTGGCGGCCCTGCGGGCACTGGCACCCGATTCGCTGCGCGTGGCCCTGATCACCCAGCTGGCCTGGGCACGGGTCGCGGGCACCTTCGCCGAGCGGGCCGACGTGCGGTCGCTGCTGTTGCAACTGCTGCTGGTTGATCGCTGGCGCTGGGCCTTCGGCGGCCTCTGGGCCGGCCTCTGGCCCACGGACACCTGGCTGCGCCAGCACTATGTGGCGGCCAGCGGCGAAAAGGCGAGCCGGCTGTGTCTGCTCACTCGACACTGGCGCCGGCTCGGCCGCATGCTGCTGGCGCGCGGGTGAGCTGTCCCTCGGGTCGGGCGCGCGTGCTAAAATGGCGGCCAACCCGGCCGGACGAAGCGTCGGGGGCACGAGGAGATGCGAGATGGAAGGCAACGGCTTTCGGACCCTGGGCGAGTGCGAGTTCGGGACGGTCTGGTTCGTCGAGGGGGAAGGCAAGGTCGTGGTCAACGCCTACCAGGCGGCGCTGTACTTCAGCGTGGACGACTTTGCCCACTTCGCCACCATGATCGGGGAAGCGCGCCGCCGGATGGGTCCCGATCGGGAGCCCCCGCCGCCCGCGCCACCCAAGCCCCCCAGTTCCAAGATCCGCCAGATTCGCCCGGCGCGTCGCGACGACTGAGTCCCCCGCGATGTTGGCAAGTCGTTTGAACGAGTCCAAGCGCTGGGGCGGGCGCCTGGTGCTCGTCCTGCTGCTGGCGCTGGCCAACCCGACGGGCGCCTGGGCGGCGCCCGGTGATTACCAGGCCTCGCCCAACGACCCGAGCGTGCAGTATCAGGCCCCCTGGCTCGGCGTGGCCTTGCCTGCCGAACAGCCGCTGGGGGATGGATTGCTGCGGGCCCTGCGTCAGACGGGGCGCTTTGCCCTGGCCGAGGTCCCGCTGGCGCGTGGGGCTCGGCTCTCGGCCATGCTTCAGCAGGCGCGCAGCCAGAACCGGAGCTCGGGTTCCGGCTATGTGTTGGTGCCGACGCTGCGCGTGGGGCGGATCGAGCGCACGGGACTCCAGACGAAGCAGAAGCCGCGAGAGGGCGGCGGCTTCCAGGCGGTTGCCCTGATCGAACTGGTCTGTCCGATCGAGTGGCGGGTCGCGCTGTACGACCTGAGCACCGGCGGGGAGGTGGCCCTCCTGAGCGAGTCGCTGACGCTCAAGCGGCCCTTCAGTTTCAACTACGATGAAAAGACCAGCCAGGACGCCTTGCAGCTGCAGATTCAGCAGCTGGCGAGCGATGCGACAGTGGCTTCGCTGCAGTCTCCTGAGCGGGCCTTCGGCGATTATGCGGATCGCTGCGAGGAACTGGCAGAGGACACCGCACGGGCCGTGGCCCGGCAGGCCTGTTTTCGCCTGGAGATCGGCCTGGCTGGCTGGTCGGTGGCCCGAGACCGGATCGCCTTCAACCTGGGGCGCAACGTGAGATTGTCTCGCGATGCCGGCTTTCGGGTCATGAAGGGCTCCCGTCAGACGGGTTATGTCAAGCTGCGCGAACTTGGAGACCAACGCAGTGAAGCCCAGCCGCTCTACCTGACCGAACGCTTGGACCCCTCCCAGCGACTGCTGGAAGACGCCAAGTGGGGCCTGCATCTGGGCCTGCGTGCGCCGCTGGCCTACGTGCGCCGCTCAGACGGCTACAGCGCCACTTTCGCCGGCGGTGGCGTGTCGGCGGAATGGGACATGGCCCCGCTACTGCCCGGTCCCACCGAGACCTACGCCACCTTTGGCTCCGCGGGCCTGATCTCCGCCGCTGGTCCTGGCATGCTGGCGGATCTGGGGCTGGCCAAGAAGTTTTACTGGGGTCGCAACGTGCTGCGGATCGGGTTCAAGGGCAATCTCGCGATGTTCGGGCAGGCCACGCTGGGGCGGTTCGTCCCGGGGGCCGCTGGCTCGCTGGGTGGCGAGTATCACCTCAGTGAACACCTCTTGCTGGCGGCGGATCTGGACGGCTACAACGCCTTGCCCTTCCAGGCAGAGGCGGAAGGCCCCTTGCTGAGCCTGCTTGGCGGCGTGGCGCGCCTCGGGGTGAGCTTTCTTTTCTGATCGAGCTCCCCTTCCGAAGGCACCGCTGACCTGAAAACGGATCGTTCGTTGCCAAACCGGGAATAGATCCGTCGTTGCACGCTCGCTTGGCAGGAGAGGTGGCAGCGATGTGCCTGGGGCCTGTTTGGCGCCGCTGGACGGATGCGGCGCTGCTCCTGACTTGCGGCCTCACGGCCTGCGGCGCGCCCGCGGCTGACCTGGCCTCTCGCGTGCGCTCCCCCCAGCGCAAGGTGGTGCGCGGGAATCCTCCGTCAGGCCCTGCCTTGCCGGTAGCGGCGGGCGAGACGGCCACGGCGATCGCCCCCCAGCCCCTGACGCGCAAGGCCGAGACGGGCCGCGTGCGCGGTGCCATCTGGGTTCCCTTGGCCTGGCTCGGCGGCATCTCGCTCGACCCGGTGCAGGCGACCCCCACCGTACGCCAAGGGGCCCGCGTCGTGGGCCAGAACGGCGGTTCGGTGGTGGGCCAGAACGGTGGCTCCGTGGTGGGGCAGAACGGTGGCTCCGTGGTGGGGCAGAACGGTGGCTCCGTGGTGGGGCAGAACGGTGGTTCCGTGGTGGGGCAGAACGGTGGCTCCGTGGTGAGGCAGAACGGCGGTTCGGTGGTGGGGCAGAACGGTGGCTCCGTGGTGGGCCAGAATGGCGGTTCGCTCGCGCGCTTTGCCTCGGCGCGGCTGGGCAACGTCAGTTTGCGTCTGGTCGATGCGGCCTTGCAACCGGTCCGCGACGGTGCGGGGCTCCCGATCACGGCGGTGTCGGGAGACGAAGGACAGTTCGAGCTGACGGTGCCGGCCGGTCTCCAACAGGCCCTGATCGCGATCGATGCGCCGGCCTGGGGCGGCCCCCTGCTGGCCCTGTTGCCGCAGGGCCCCGACGCCGTGAGCCGTCTGGTGACGGTGGATCTGTTCTCCACGATGACCCTGTCGCGCGTGTTGCGACAGCACGTGCAGGGCCGTCAGGAGGTGCTCGAACGCCTGACGCCCGCCCTCACCGACGAGGCGCAGCGGGAGCTGGCGATCGCCCTGGGCCCCGATCTGCCGTCGGCCGCGCCCGATCTGGCGGGCGATCGCCTCGACACCTTGCTGGCGCAGGCGCAGGCCAAGCGCCCCGAACTGGCGGCGGTGCACGCCCGCATCGCCGCCCTGCTGACCTTCGCCGGCGTGACGCGCGAGGGCCACGGGCGACCCGCCTCGGAACTCGTGCTGGGCGAGGTGGCGGGGGTGGCCACGCAGGGCCCGGACAGCTGGATCTTCTCGGAAACCAAGCATGTGCTCTGGCGCATCGGTGCCGACCAGCGAGTCGAGACGGTGGTGCCCAGCGGTGCCTGGGGCTATGCCGAGCGGCGCGACCCGCCGACGGACGCGCCCGCGGTGCACAGCGGCATGGTGGCCGGCGCCGCTCGGGTGGTGCTGGCCGACTCGCGCCACGATCGCGTGGTGGAGGCGGGGCCGACGGGGGTGCGCGTGCTGGCGGGGGGAGGCGAGCAGTCGCTCCCGGCGGCAGGCGACTGGGCCACCCAGGTGCGTCTGAACACGCCGACGGGGCTGGCCGATCTGGGCGAGGGCCGCCTGGCGATCGCCGAGAGCGGGGCCGACCGCGTGCTGGTGCGCGAGGCCGACGGACGCCTGCGCGTGCTGGTGGGCGGCGGCCCGAACGTGGATGCCGGCGCGCCCACCGACCCGCTTCAGGTGGCCCTGAAGTCGCCTCAGGGCCTGGCGCGGATCGGGGAGGCCCTGTGGATCTGCGATCGCGGGCACGATCGCCTGCGCCGGCTCGATCTGGCGCGTGGCACCCTGCAAGACGTGCCGGCCTCGCCGGCCCTCCGTGCCCCCATGGCCCTCGGCCCGGACGGCGACGGGGTATGCGTGCTGGAACACCTGCCCGGGGGACTGGTGTTCTGGGACCGGGGAACGGTGACCCCGTGGGCCCTCCCCGCTGGCCACCTCGGGAGCCTGCATCAGCCGGTGGCGCTGGCCTGGGCGCAAGGACGCGGCCTGCTGGCGCGGCCGCGGGGACCGGTTTTCGCGCTGGATCGGGCCGCCGATCAGCTCACCTGGCTGGCCGGCACCGCTCCCGGGCGGCACGGGCGCGGGTTTGTGGGCGCGACGCGCTTCGTGCGAATGCCCGATGGCCGCTTGGTGGTGGCCGATTTCACCCAGCGACGCCTGTATGCGATCGCCCCCGACGGAGCGACGGAGCCGCTGGTCGGTTCGGGCAGCGATGGCTTCCTGTTGCGCGGGTTACCGCCCCTGCAGACGCCGATGGGCAACCCGACCGCGCTGGCGATCGCCCCGGACGGCAGCCTGGTCTTTGCCGTGACGGGCGAGGCGCCCTGCCTCAAGCGCCTGGACGCCTCCGGCACCCTGACGACGATCGCGGGCGATGGCCGCAGTGGCTATGAGCGCGTGCCCTATGGCCCCGCGCTGGGGGCCTCGCTGGCCAACCCGCGCGAGCTGGCCTTCTGGCCGGATGGGCGACTGGCGATCATCGAGCCGGGACCGGATCGGATCGTGCAGCTGGATGCGCGGGGTGAATTGCAGGCCGCGGCCGAGTGGGCCGACCTGCGCGCGCCACGCGCGTTTGCCCCGGGGCCGGAGGGCAGCTGGCTGTGCCTCGAGGCCGGCACCGCCAGGGTCCTGCGCCTGCGCGGGCGCGAACGGGAGGTGCTGCTGGGCGAGGCGGAGCTGGCCTCTCATGTCGCAATGTCGGATCTGCGGGCGCTGGCCTGGGGGCCTGACGAGGCGCTCTGGCTGGGTGGCGATCGCCGGGTGTGGCGGAAACCTGCGGGGGGAGCGCTTCAGCTGGTGGCCGGGCCCGGAGCGCCGCTGCTGGCCGGTGCCTTGCGCGACGACACCCTGCAGGATGTGCGCGACATGTTGTTTGACCCGGCGGGCGACCTGTACATCCTCGAACTGGACCAGGTCAAACGCCTGCCGCGCGCCTTGTGGCAACCCTTGGCGTCTCCGACGCGCTGAGGGCCTCACGCGATCATGTGGTGACTTTCACATGAGCGATGTGACGGCCCGCACACGGAGCGATCATGCCCCGTGTTATAAAAACGATGGTTGAACTGATACCGAACTGGCGAGTGCCTCAAGCGGGCCAGATGGTCCCCCGGATGCATTTGACAGCATCAAGCAAACAATTTATGATTCGGAAGCCAGTTTAACTACCGGTAAATCCACCCTTATCGTTCTGCACTCGAGTCCGGCGGTCCCGCGTCGGGTTTCAGTGGCAAGTCGTCCCACACACAAGAAAGAGGATTGTACAGAAATGGCATTCTCGCGTAAGCAGATGGCTGCCGCCGTTGCGGGGACCCTGTCCCTGTCAATGCTGACCGGCTGCCCTTGGGGTACCCCCACCGCCACCCAGTCTCCCGCGCCTGCGGCCGCCACTCCTGCGGCCTCGCCGGTCGCCCCTGTGGCGTCGCCTTCGGCGGCCGCTCCCATCGCGTCGCCTTCGACGGACGCGACCGGCACCGCCGCGCCTTCGCTGCCTCCCGCCGCTCCCGCCGCTTCCGGCGAGAAGGTGATTGTCTCCGGCAACGTCTACGACGAGAAGGGTGCCACCGTTGACGGCGCCACCATCATCGTCAAGTCGCTCGACAAGACCGCGCCTTACGAGTTCTCCACCACCACCACCCAGGGTTCGTACGTTCTGAACAGCGTGCCCGAAGGTGCGAACGTCGAGATCATCGCGTCCAAGGATGGCTGGACCAGCCGTCGTCGCGTCGGCTCCTTCCAGAAGGCCGCCACCGGCAAGAAGAACATCATCGACTTCGGCACCGCCGGTGGTTCCACTG
>JAYKJB010000058.1 GCA_035285325.1 Candidatus Sericytochromatia bacterium | reverse complement strand
GGGCCTCGATGCCCGCGTCGAGGATGCCACCAACAAGGGCCGCATCGACCTGGCCCTGCGGGTGGGCGTTAAGGTCTACCTGTTCGAATTCAAAGTTGTAGAGCAGGTGCCCGAGGGGCGCGCGTTGGCCCAGTTGCAGGCCAAGGGCTACGCCGAGAAATACCGGGAACCGGGCGTCACCATCACCCTGGTCGGCATCGAGTTTAGCCGGGAGCAGCGTAACCTGGTGGGCTTCGAGGTCGCGCCGGGCTGAGCCCGCGCAGTCCTCAAGCCCTGCCGCGCCGCAACTGCCACTGCAGCCAGGCCGAGCCGGCGAACATGAAGGCCGCCACGGCCGCATTCAAGACCGCCCAGCCGAGCCAGAACTGGTGGCGCAGCGTGAAGTAGACCATGAAGCAGGTCATCACGCCGCAGAAGTGTCCCGACCAGGCGATCGCCCGGATTGCCGCACGCGGCATCGAGCGAGGCGGGCGGGCGGCCGGCGTCTCAGCGGGTGGAACGGGAGCGGGCGAGGGCAGTTCGGTCACGGCAACGACATCGCGGGCAGAGGGTCAGAGGCTGGCCCCGCGCGTCAGACGCTGTTCGAGGCAGGTCCTCAGTTGTACCAGGTTTTCCACGTCTTCGCGGTTGTAGGCGAGCAAGCGGTCCAGGGCGGCCTGGTCGCGGTCGCGTTGCCAGAGGTACCAGAGCGCCACCGCGTCCTTGCCGCTGAGGCCTTCGAGTTGCCGGGTGATGCCCAGCTTCTGCTCGACCCCCTTGAGCCCGCCGAACAGGCGCTGGCGGTGGCAGGTCTTCATCAGGTCGACCGAGCGGTAGCGCTGTTTCAGGTCGATGCCCACCTGCTGCTTGATGATCGGCAGGTCGAAGCGATCGCCGTTGTAGGTGTAGACGCAGATTGCCGGGGGCAAAACAGCCTCCAGCGCGGCGGCCGTGATGTCGGGCGCCACCAGCTGCACCGTGCCCGTCGAGGCGTGATGCAGGCCCACCACCGTCAATTCGCCCTGATAGGTGGTCTCGATATCCAGGTACAGGCCCATACGGCGGCGTCTCCCGAGCCGTCGCCTCGTCCGCCGGCCCCTTGCAGGCCGCTCTTGCGGCCCCATGTCATAGCATACCCCGCCAGGCGCCCAGCGCGCTGGGAAGGGGCGCGGCGCAAGGCGAACTCACTCGACCATGAAGATGGCGCGGTAGGCATGTTCCTGGCGGAACCCCAGCTTCTCGTAAAGGCGACGCGCCGGGGTGTTGAAATCGTTGACCAGCAAGCAGAGGGCGTCGGTCTGGGCCAGAACTGCCCGGGCACAGGCCGCCAGGCCCGCGGCGGCATAGCCCTTGCCGCGGTGCTGCGGCGGCGTGTAGACGCCCGTGAGCTGAGCCGCCTGGGGCGTCAGGCTGTTCAGGTTCAGCTGGAAGCGAATCTCACCTGCTTCCTCCAGCACCCAGATGCGCTGCATGCGAATGCGATGCTCGATCAGGCGACGATAGGCCACGGGAAAGTCCCCCATCGGGTCGAGCTGGATTTCCTCGACGCTCATGGCCGCCGCCAGACACGCCACCTCGGTGGCCTCCTGCAGCGTGGCCAGGCGCACGCGCGGATCCGCCTCCCCGACCAGGTCCTCGCGGCGCAAGCTGTAAAGCCACTGCACGCGGTCGAATTGCAACGGACGGTCAGCCTGGCAGAAGACCTCCCAGAAGTGCGTCACCGTCTCCTGGCGACCCATCACGCGCGGCACCAGGGGGATGCGCTGCAGGGCGTACTGGGCCAGGGGGGCGATCGCCCGCGCATCCGGGGCGTAGACGACGATGTCGCCCGAGAAGTACGCCACGCCGAGCCATTCGTCTCCGGCCCGGTACCCCATGAATTCCTGGGAAAGGCGGCCCGGCAAACCGTCCTCCAGCAGACGGTCGAGCAGCATCACGGTGTCGAGGGGTTCCCGTGCCAGGAAGGCCGTGACACTCTCCAGATGCTCCTTGCGCAGCCGAACCAGCTTGCCGGGGCGTTCCGCCTCCCGGGCCAGCGTCGGATCGATCAGTTGTGTCACATCCCGTCTCCTCGCCTCAGGCATCGACCTGTGATAAGGTTAACCCGTCCCGGGCGTGGCGTCATCGCACGAGGGTGCCAGCCTGCGTCGTATGAGGATGGTGCTCGCTTGGTTCGCTCCGCAGCCTCCTGTCGCCTCGAGAAGATCACCTGGCGCGGCTTCGATGCGGTCATGCTCGAAAACGGCATGCTGCGATGCACGGTGGTGCCGGCCCTCGGCGGCAAGATCGCCAGCCTGGTCCACCTGCCGACCATGCGCGAGTGGATGTGGCGCAACCCGGCGCTCGAACCGAAAGTGCCGGATTACGGGGCGTCTTACGTGGCGGCGCACGACCTGGGCGGCTTCGACGAATGTTTTCCCAGCGTGGCGGCGACGCGCTTTCCGGGGGGCCCCTGGGATGGCACCGAGATTCCCGACCACGGGGAGGTCTGGTCGCTGCCCTGGAAAGCCGACACGCACTGCGACGGCTCGCAGATCGAGGTGCGCCTGCACACCCACGGCGTGCGCTTCCCCTACCGCTTCGAGCGCTCGCTGTGGATGGTGGGAGGAGAACCCTCGCTGCGCCTGACCTACAACGTGGTGAACCTGTCGCCCTATCCCTTCCCCTTCATCTGGAGCAGCCACCCGGTCTTCAACATCACGCCCGGTATGAAGGTGATCCTGCCCAGCCGCGAGATGATGGTCTACGGGTCGGCGCAGGACCGCTTCGGACGCCTGGGACGCTCGGTGCCGTGGCCGCTCGTGAACGATGTCGATGGGCGGCAGTGGGACCTGTCGGTCGTGCCGGATACCGCCACCGGGCTGGCGGTCAAGCTCTGGGGCAAGGCGCCGAACCTGGGCTACGTGGCTTTGCAGGACATCTTCCTGGGCTCCGAGCTGCGCATGCAGTTCGACCCGACCGAGGTCACCCACATGGGCCTGTGGTTGAATTTCGGGGGGTGGTCGGGGGTTCCCGGCGTGTCGCCCTACTTCAATCTGGCGATCGAACCGTGCATCGGCGCGCAGGACGACCTGGCGCTGGCCGTGCGGCATTATCGAGAATACGCCATGCTGCCCCCGCAAGGTCGCAAGGCCTGGCAACTCGAATTGAAGCTGTCCTGAACAGATTGCTCGACCGAGAAGCCCCGCTCCAGTGAAGACGCGAGTCATGAACCCACCGCCCCAGCCGGAACCGATCATCGAGACGAGGAAGCCGACCGTGGACGCCCCCCATCCGGAAGTCATGCACAAGCGCGAGGTCCGTCGCGAGGACGACGGTCGTCGCGTGACGTTTTACGAATTCGAAGCCCCTGGCGACGCCGGCGCGCCGCCCCCTGCCGCGCCCGCCGTGGACGCGTGAACGCAAGGAGGATCGCATGAACGTGTTGGTGGTCGGGGGAGCCGGCTATATCGGCTCCGTCACGGTGGAGCGTCTGCGGGCGGCCGGGCTGAGCCCGATCGTCTTCGACAACCTGACCAAGGGGCACCGGGCCGCCGTGCCGCCCGAGGTGCCGTTCTATCAGGGCGATATGGGCGATCGCCAGGCCCTCGACGCGGTCTTCCAGGCCCACGCCATCGACGCGGTCATGCACTTCGCGGCCCTCAGCCTGGTCGGTGAGAGCGTGGAGCATCCGGCCCGCTACTTCCAGAACAACGTGGCCAAGGGCCTGGTGTTGCTGGATGCCATGCGCGACGCCGGTGTGACCAAGCTGGTCTTCTCCTCGACGGCGGCGGTCTACGGGGAGCCGACGCGCTGGCCGATTGAAGAGGACTTCCCCCACGCGCCGACCAACCCCTATGGCGAGAGCAAACTGGCCTTCGAGAAGGCGCTGAAATGGTATGAACGGGCCTATGGGCTGCGTTACGCCGCGCTGCGCTATTTCAATGCCTGTGGCGCCAGCGAGCGGGTGGGCGAGGACCACGACCCCGAGACCCACCTGATCCCGCTGATCCTGCAGGTGGCCCAGGGACGGCGCGAGTTCATCGGGATGTTCGGCGACGACTATCCCACCCCGGACGGCACTTGCGTGCGCGACTACATCCACGTCGAGGACCTGGCCGATGCCCACATCAAGGCGCTCGGGGTGCTCGGCGAGCGCAGCGTGACCTACAACCTCGGCAACGGAACCGGCTTCTCCGTGAAACAGGTGGTCGAAGCGGCCAGGGCCGTGACGGGGCATGCCATCCCGGCGCGCGTGATGCCGCGACGGGCAGGCGACCCGGCCGTGCTGGTGGCCAGCAGCGCGCGGATTCGCGAGGAACTGGGCTGGAACCCGGTGAAGCCGGCGATCGAGACGATCATCGCGGACGCCTGGGCCTGGCATCAGCGACACCCCAACGGCTACGCCAGTCCGGCCGAGGTGCGCTGACCGTGTCTGAACTGCGTTGGAATCCGGTCCTGCGGGAGTGGGTGGTGACGGCCACGCACCGTCAGGACCGCACCTTCTTGCCTCCGCCGGACTACTGCCCGCTCTGTCCGACCAAGGCGGGCGGCTTTCCCACGGAGGTCCCGGCCGAGGACTATCAGTTCGTGGTCTTCGACAACAAGTTCCCCAGCTTTCACGCCGCCCCGCCCGAGCCGGCGGTGGACGGCAGCGAACTGATGCCGGTGCGCCCGGCGCAGGGTGTTTGCGAGGTGGTGCTTTACAGCGCCCGGCACAACGCGACCCTGGCGGAGGCCTCGCAGGACGACCTGGTCCGTCTCACGCGGGTCTGGCGCGATCGCTACGAGGAACTCGGCGCTCGCCCCGAGATCGACTACGTGTTCATCTTCGAGAACAAGGGCACCGCCATCGGCGTCACGCTGCACCATCCGCACGGGCAGATCTACGCCTTCTCGTACCTGCCGCCGCGCCTGGAGCGCTCGGTGGCGAGCGAGGCGGCCCACCACGCCGCCACGGGCCGCTGCCTGCATTGCGACATCCTGGCCGGCGAATGTGCCGACGGGAGGCGCATCGTGGCCGAGAACGAACGTTTCGTGGCGCTGGTGCCCTTCTACGCACGCTATCCCTACGAGGTGCACCTCTATGCCAAGGCGCATCTGCCTTCGCTGAGTGCCTTCTCCGCCGCCGACGACCGGGCCTTCGCCGAGGTGCTGCATGCCGTGCTGCGCAAGTACGACGGCCTGTGGGAGATGTCGATGCCCTACATCATGGTGATGCAGCAGGCGCCGACCGATGGGGTGGAGCGGCCCGGCAGCCACTTCCGGCTGGAGTTCTACCCGCCGCTGCGCACGCGCGAGAAGCTGAAGTACCTGGCCGGCTGCGAGAGCGGGGCCGGCACTTTCATCAACGACACCTTGCCGGAAGAAAAGGCGGCCGAGCTGCGGGCGCTGGCGCCGCAACTGGGGGGGCAGGCATGACGGGCCAGGCGACGCTCCCCCCGCGCGCGCAAGCCGTCGTGGACGCCTTCGTGGCGCGCTACGGCGCCCCGCCCGAGTACCTGGTGCGGGCGCCGGGACGGGTCAACCTGATCGGAGAACACACCGATTACAACGGCGGCTTCGTCTTTCCCGCCGCGATCGACCGGGAGATGATCATCGCCGCCACGCCGAAGGCCGATCGGCTCGACCGCGAGGTGCGGGTCTGGTCGCTGGAGTACGAGGCCGAGGACCGCTTCTCGCTGGACCAGCTGGTGCGCAGCGAGGAACATCCCTGGGTGGACTACATGCGGGGCATGCTGTCGATCTGGCAGGCGTGCGCCTTCAAGGTGCGCGCCTTCGACGCGGTGATCGCCGGCAACGTGCCGCAGGGAGCGGGCCTGAGCTCTTCCGCCGCCTACGAGGTGGCGGTCGGGACCCTGGTCAACGAGATGATGGCGACCGGGGTGGCGCCCAAGCAACTGGCCTTGCTGGCGCAAAAGGCCGAGAACCGCTTCATCGGCGTCCAGTGCGGCATCATGGACCAGTTCATCTCCGCGCTCGGGCGGGCCGACGCGGCCTTGCTGATCGATTGTCGCTCGCTGGCGGCGCGCCCGGTGCCGCTGCGCCTGGCCGAACGGGGGGTGGCGCTGGTGATCACCCACAGCGGCGTGCGCCGCGGCCTGGTGGACAGCGCCTACAACGAGCGCCGGGCGCAGTGCGAGGAAGCGGTCCGCTTGCTGGCCGCGCGGCTGAAACGCGACGACGTGAAGGCGCTGCGCGATGTGAGCCTGGATGACTTCCTTGCCCACGAACGCCACCTGCCGCCCCTGGTGGCGCGGCGGGCGCGCCACGTGATCAGCGAAAACGAGCGCGTACTGGAGGGCGTGGAATGCCTGGGGCGTGGGGACCTGGCCGGCTTCGGCCGCCTGATGATCGCCTCGCATGCCTCCCTGCGCGACGACTTCGAGGTCAGCTGCGAAGGGCTGGACGTGCTGGTGGAACTGACCCAGGCCTTCGCGGGCACGATCGGCGCGCGCATGACCGGGGCCGGCTTCGGGGGCTGCACGGTGGCGCTGCTGCCGGCGGATCGAGTCGACGCCTACCAGGCGGAGGTGCTGAGCGCCTACCATGCGCGCACCGGGCTGACCGCCACCGCTTGGGTCTGCCAGGCGACTGCCGGCGCCAGCGTGCTCGACAGCCCGATGAAGCGGGCGGGCCTGGGCTGACGGCGCGCAGGCTGGGTACAAATCCAGCGTGATCGCCCGGCTGTCCCGCTCGAACCAGCCTTTCCGTCTGGGTGGCCGGCTGCCGCTGCTGCTGGCCGGCTTGCTGCTGGGATGCCAGCCCTCGGCCTGGCTCGGCCGGGAGGCGGGCCCGCCTGGCCTTACCACCCCGGCGAACGCCTGGCTGCGCCTCGACTGGACCGCCCTGCAGGCGGGTCGGCGGTCCCTGCTCGCGTTCGACCTGCAGCCCGCCCGCTACCGGATCAGCCTCCTCGACGCGCAGGGGCAACCCGTGCGGGAAGTGGAACTCGCGCCGGGGCCGAGCCAGGCCGTGCTGGCGGATCTGCCGCTGCTGCCGCGCGTGCTGGTGCGCGTGGTCTCGCTCGATGCCAACCTGGCCCCCCTGCCCAACGGCGTCTGGCGCGGCCTGGGACCGATCGTCGGCGGCGAGAACCGCTTCGCGCTGACCCCCGCCTCGACCGTGGCCGGGGCAATCGTGGAAGAATTGCGCCAGCGCGACCTGGTCGCCAGCACCACCCTGGTCGAATCGCTCGACTTCAGCCAGGTCACCCCGGCCGTGGAGGCCTGGCAGCGGCACTTTCGGGTTTCCCACCCGGGACTGCTCGACGTCTCGGCGATCGCCCAGGCCTGGCACGCCTCCGGCAGCCTGCCGACCGTCCAGCCCGCCTTCCTGCCCACGCCGGCCCGGCTCCTCTTACAGCCCCAGGACTGGCCACCGGGCGCCGAGGCCCGGGTGGCGCTCTCCGACCCCACCTCGCTGGGCCTGACGATCGATGGCGAGGTGCGCGAACTCGGCCCGGTGCCGCCAGGCACCTGGACACTGCAGCTGCTGCCCCTCGGCGCCGACGGGCTGGCCTCCCAGAGCCACACGGTCCACCTCGCGCCGGGCCAGCGCCTCGAGTTGCCGCTGTCCTTCGGCAGCGTCGATGCGGCGCCGTCGCTCCCGGTGCCGCGCGGCGAAGCCGCTTTCGGGGTGGTGTCGCTGCCCGGGGGCAGTGCCGCTCTGGTGCTGGCCGGTGGTCAGGTGCAAGCGCCCCCCAGCGCCACCACGCCGGCCTGGCCGGCCTTCGCCGACGACCTGGCGCTGGTGGGCAGCCCGGCCACCAGCGCCCTGCAACTGCCGGCAGTCAACGGGTTTCACGCCGTGAGCGGGGCCGCCGGGGCGGTCCACGGCGATCGCCTCTACCTCTTCGGCGGCCTCGGGCCCGATTTCGACCCCGTCGGCGGCGTGCGTCGGCTGAGTCTGGCCAGCGGCACGGCCGAGATGCTGCCCTCCCTGCCCGACGGCAAGCGCGCGGAGCTCATGGCGGCGGCCAGCCTCGGTGGGGCCCTCTACGTCACGGGTGGCCGACCGTCCTGGCCCTTCCCCAGCAGCGGCACGACCCACCGCTACGATCCCGTCGCGAACGCCTGGGCCACCACCTCGCTGCCCAGCTTCCCGGCGGCCGGCTATGGCTGTGCCAGTGCCGTCGTGCAGGACACCTGGTACCTGTTCGGCGGACGCAAAAGCGTGCTGAGTGGGTTCTTGAACCTGATGGAACAGGACCTGAGCGACGTGTACGCCTACAACCCGAGCCAGGACAGCCAGTTTCGACAGGTTTCCAGCATGCCCACGGCGCGCTACGGGGCCGCCGCCGCCTCCGTGGGGGGACGGATCTGGGTCGCCGGCGGCCTGGATGGGCGCGGACGCCTCTCGGGCGCGGTGGAGGTGTTCGACCCGGCCAGCGGGACGTGGGAGCGCAAGGCGCCCCTGAGGACCCCGCGCGCCTTCGCCGGCATGGGGCTGGTGGACGGTCGCCTGCTGGTGGCCGGCGGCTTGCTCGGTCGCAGCGAGGAGGGTGCCCTGCCCGTCAGGACGGTGGAGGCGATCGGCCCATGAGCGCCCGCCTCACACCCTGTATCCTGCTTCCTCTGGCCTGTGCCGCCTGCCAGGCCCTGCCGCCTGCCGGCACCGCCGCGACGGGCGGGTCGCCGGGAGTGGCCCCCGCCGCAGGGAATCCCGTGGCCACGGGCAGCGAACTCAAGCCGGCGGCGATCGCCGCCCCCCCAACTCCTGTCAGTCCCTCTGACGCCCCCTCGCCGTGGCTACCGGCCTCGGACACCGTCCCGGCCTCACCGGCGCCCTCCGTCGCCCCGCCCCGTGCGGCCGGTGGCGGTGGCGGAGGCGGGGGCGGAGGAGGCGGCGGGGGCGCACCGCCTCCCCCGAGTTCAGGGACCGCGCGAATCGACCTGAGCTTGCAGCCAGCCGGCTCCCAGAACTGGAGCCTCTGGCCGCCCCTGCGCCGCCCGCGCGCCGGACTGGTGGCGGGCCGCCTGGGCGCGCACCTGGTGGCGGTCGAGGGCACCCCCCGAGGCTCCTACGAGACGCTGGCGCTGAGCGGACCAACGTCCCTTGCCTGGGAGCTGCACGATACCGACGAGGACGAGTCGGGGCTGAGCGTGCCTGGAGCGGGCGTCTATCAGGACCAGCTGTTCACGGCAGGGGGCCTGCTGGTCGGTAGCGTCGGGCGGGTGGCCCGCTACACGGTGGGCGCGGCCCCGACCGTCTTCAATACCGGCGTCTTGCCCGTGCGGGCCCCGGCCAGCTTCAGCAACGGCAACCTGCTGTTCCTGGCGGGAGGCGAGGCGGAGGGGCAGGTGCTTGTTCGGAACCAGTTCCTGAACATGGACACCCGGGCCCTGCAGAACGCGTCGAACCTGCCTCACGGGGTGGCAGGTTCCGCCGGCGCGCGGGTGGGCTCACGCGGGTGGGTGATTGGCGGCTATTCCTTCTCGACAGACGGGAGCCTTCAGGCCCAGACCCGGGTCATGGTGTTCGACCTCCAGCTGAACAGCTGGCGCAGCAGCGATGACGGCCTCCCCGGAGCCCCGCCAGCCTTGCCGGTGGCCCGCCACTCCGGCGCCGCAGCCGTCTGGGAGGGCAAGATCTACCTGATGGGGGGCCAGGACGGCAACGGCACGCTCCAGGAGAACGTCCTGTGCCTCGACCCGGCCCTGCCGAACCCCAGCTGGCAGGTGGTGAGCCGTATGCCGACGCCACGCGCCTTGCTGACGCTGGTGGCGGACGAGGGGCGCCTGTTCGCCATCGGTGGGCACGGAGAGGCGCGCTTGCCGCTCACGACGGTCGAGGTCTACCGACCATGAGACGGCGCCGCGGCATTTCCCCCCTCCTGCGGCCCCTCCGGGGACAGCGTTCATGGCTGGTCCTCACCGTGGGCCTCCTGCTGGGCTGTCGTCTGCCGACAGTCCAGCACCCGACCGTGCCGAGGCCTGAACGCCACAGCGGCGCCACCGAGGCACGTGCCGTGAGAACCGCTGTCCATCCCGCACCTGCCGGACAGGCCGCCTCCTCGCCGCTCACGCGCCAGCCCTCGGCCGCGCCGTCCGCTCCCCCCTCCCAGGCGGCCTGGCAATCCACCCGTCCCGCGCCCGACCCGCTGTCGTCGCTCAACGGCCCTCACCTGGGCACGCTAGATCCGACCGCGCCTCCCGCGCGGATCGCAAGCGCTGGGAAGACCCAACCCGACACAAGCGCCTACCTGCTGCGCGTGGCGGATACAGTTGGGCTAGAGCGCCTGCTGCGCAGCCCGGCCTTCCGCGACAGCCGCCTGACGACCCGCGTGGCCTGGGGCGAAGGATGGCTGGTGCGGGTCGAGCCGCCCGAAAGCGGGGATACGGCCGCCTGGCGACAACGCGTCAACGCCGTACCCGAGGTGCGCGGGCTGGTGCGAGAGGGCCGGATGCGAAAGTTCACGGAGCCGGACCTGCCGCGGCAGTGGGCCCACGCAACGGCCAGCGCCAACA
This sequence comes from Candidatus Sericytochromatia bacterium, assembly GCA_035285325.1. NCBI lineage: Bacteria > Bacillati > Candidatus Sericytochromatia > Candidatus Sericytochromatia bacterium. The sequence goes on along the minus strand of JAYKJB010000058.1, from coordinate 1,236 downwards.
CCCGCGAAGCCTGGACCCTGGTGTCGCCGGCGAGTCAGGCCAGCATCGTCGTCGCGGTGCTGGACTCGGGCCTGGACGTGACCCACCCGGAATTCGCGGGGCGAGTCGTCACGCCCTTCAATGCGCTGGACGGGGCCTCGCCGACCAGCAACGTCACGGATGAGTCGGATGGCCACGGCACGCACGTGACAGGCATCGTCGGCGCCGATGGTCAGAACGCGCAGGGTGGCGCCGGGGTGGCGTGGGGGGTGCGAATCCTGCCGATCAAGGTGCTGGGACCGGATGGCGGTACCGACACGGAGATTCTACGCGGTTTCATGCACGCCGTGAACTGGCGCCCCAGCCCAGATGACGGGTCGCGGGTGCGGGTGATCAACATGAGCCTGGGAAAGTCGAGTGCCGACGTCAGCGCCCTTTATACCGAGGCGACGGCGATCGCCCGTGCGGCGGGCATCCTTGTGGTGGCCTCCAGCGGCAACGACGCCGCTCCCTTTGTGGCCTCACCGGCCAACAGTTCCGGGGTGCTGGCGGTCGGCAGTGCCTTTCACCACGCGACCTGGGAGGGCGTGAGCGCCTTTTCGAACGGAGGCGCACGACTGGACCTGGTGGCCCCGGGCGAGGAGATCTACGCGACGCTGCCCGGAGGGGCCTACGGATACCTCAGCGGCACCTCGATGGCCTCGCCCTACGTGGCCGGGGTGGCCGCCCTGGTGACGGCCCGCTATGACCCGCAGCACGCCAGAGCCAATGGCGCCTTCGTGGACCTGTTGCGGCAACGCCTGCTGCGGGCGGTCACGGACCTGGGCCTGCCCGGACGGGATGACCTGGCCGGGGAGGGGCGGCTGGACGCGGGTCGGGCGGTCAGGCCCGCCACCATCGAAGCGTCGCCCTGAAGGACTGCGGACATGCGGTTTGGACCACAACACCCGCCCATCGACACCCGGATCGAGCCGAGTAACAGCGACCAGTGTCTGATGCGCATGCACCTCATCGCACGGATGACATCACGCCTTCCCGTCCCAAAGCTGACGCGCCGCGCGGGCGGGCAGCACGGCTTGGTCGACGCACCATCACTGTCAGCAACCCTTGCTTCATGGGTATATCTGGTCTATGCGTCCTGAGAGGTTCGAGAACAAGCGCCGCGCCCCCTGGCTCAGCCTGATGCTGGCGGGTTCGTTCGTGGCAGCTGGTGTCGCTGCCTGCGTGCCAGCTGGACCTCAGGCGCGGCTTTTCACT
>JAYKJB010000057.1 GCA_035285325.1 Candidatus Sericytochromatia bacterium | reverse complement strand
CGGAGTCCACGGGAAGATCGCGAAGCGTGACCTCGCCGCCGCGCTCCGCGGCCCAGGTCGGTCGCGATGGCGTGGGGGTTGACCAGGCCGCCGGCGCGAGAGCGCAGAGCCCCAGCAGGCTAGCGAGCGCGACGCGCGTACCGACGCTCCGGGAGTGCATGGTCGACCTGCGGAGGGAAAAACAATGGATCTGTGGGTGCCTTGGCCGTCTGTGGGCGCCGTGCCCGTCGGACGGCCATTCGGAAAGGAACCACGTCGCGGCAGCCGTACAGGAGGACCAGAAAGAAAACGATGGCGTAGGAGAGGCTCTTCAAAGCAACCCCATGGTCAGGTGGAAGTGAGCGACGAGGCGACGGCGGTTAGATCAATCCCGCCCGGTGGAAGGTTCCGACGCGAGCGGGATTGATTGGAAATGGTCGGGATGACTGGATTCGAACCAGCGACCCCCTCGTCCCGAACGAGGTGCGCTACCAAGCTGCGCTACATCCCGAATGGGCCCAAGATAACATCCGGATGGCGTGGGAGGCAAGTTATCTCAGAAATCAAAGCGCAGAATCAAGCTGGGACCGTTCATCGCCAGGGCATTTTCGTTGGCCCGGAGCAAGGACATGTGTCGCAGACCCAGATTCAGGCCGGCCGGACCGTGATTGAAGGTCAGCCCAGCCGAGGCATCGACGAGGGTTTGCCAATCGTTGCCCAGCTGGAGGTTGTAGCCACCTAAAGTCCGCAATTCCAGGCGAGCGCCGGGCACCGGCAGCGGTTGCCAGATGGAGAGTCCCACGGTGGCATACTGTCGGCCCTGCAGTCCCAGCGCCCGATATCCGACCAGTGCGTGGACGCCTTGCGCCGACGTTTCTTGGCGCACCGCCAGATCAATCATCGGGGTTCCCAACTCCAGTTCGGGAATGTCGCGGTTGGGGCGGTAGAGCTCGGGTAACACGGTGACTCCCCCCTGCACTCCCCAAGGGCGAGTCCAAGCCGTGAATTCCAGGGTTCCTGCCGGTCGCCAACCCGGTGCAAGCGAGTGGCCCCCCGGAATCACCCACACCCCGGTGCGCCAGACGACTTGTCGGTCGAGGAAGCCCTCGGCGACTCTCGTTTCTGGGGAGGGGGAGGGCGGCCGTGGCGTGGTCACGGGTGGTGAGGGCGGTGGAAGGGGGCGATCGCCAATGCGGGGCGGGGGGAGCGTGTTCGAGTGCGGCAAGTCCAGGTGCGCCGGAGACCCCTCGCCCAACGGGAGGCCTGTGACGGGCGGCGAACCCAGCAGACCCGACGTGGGCGTGGGACTCACGGGCGCCTGGGGAGGTCTGGCAATGGGGGTCGATTGGGCGACCGGCGAGGGGGGGGCGGAGGGCGTTGGACGTGGCGTGGGTCTGTCTGCCGGCCGAGGCGTGGGCGGGGAGCTCGGGACTGGAGAGAGCCAAGCGATGGGCTTGGGCGAGGGCGTCGCCTTGGCAAGAGCGGCCGTCTTCGGGAATGGGCGGGGGGGAGAGGGGCTGGCCTGAACAGGTCGCAGCGGGGCAGGGGGCGGAATCGTGACTCCCACTGGCTCGCCGGCCGCGATCGGGAGCGGGACCTCCGGTCCATCCTCCGCGTGGTAAGGCCCCTCGCTGATCAGAATGGCGATCTGGCGCGCGGCGGTCTCGTTGCGGACGGCGATCGCCCAGTGCTGCTTCAGCGTGAGCGTGAGGCGGATGCGGTCCAGATCGTGATGGACCATGAACCACTGCACCAGGCGGGGATGTGGCGGGGTACCGGCAGAAAAGACGCCGTAGATGCCAGGGGCTGCCTCAAAATCGATCGTGTACTGATTGGGGCTGCTGCGTCGCATCACGTGATGCGGAAAGGTCCCACGATAGGGAATGACCAGAATGCCCCGCTTGGCATCCCAACGGGCGGGTTCGAGCCAGGTGTCGACGGTGGCGGCCTCGCCGGGCAGCGGGCACACGAACGCCGACGCGAGGCACAAGGCGGCTGGGAAGAAAGGCAGGCGCATCGTGGGCGGTGATCCGGCAACGGTGTGATGGCTCAACCACGTTAGCAGACCGAGGGCCCGGTGTCATGCGCCAACGCTATCGCTCGAGGCGTCCCTCCGCGGCGAGCAGCGCCTTGAGGCGATCAAGCGGAAGGGCGTAGACCGTGTGTCCGTCTCGCCCGATCATCGTGGTGGCCATGGTCAAGGCATTGCCAATCGATTCTTCCGTGGCCTCCACCACCGCTTCGAAAAGCGGACTGGTATGGAGATTGTGAACCGCCGAGATTCTCATGGATGGGTCGGTGGGCGTGTGAGGCACGTGGGCCGCGGTGGAGAAGGCCAGCACAAAATCCCCGGATGAATGGGCGGCGATCGAGCCGGTGCGGGCCAGGCCGAGGGTGGCTCGTTTGGCCAGGCGCTCCAGCTGATGGGGCAGAAGCGGCGCGTCCGTCGCCACGATCACGATGATCGAGCCTTCGCCGGGGCGGGCCTGGGGCAGGAGGTCATTGATGCGCAGGCCCACGGGCACCCCGGCAATCCGCAGATGCTCACGCCAGCCCATGTTCGCATTGACCAGCACCCCGACCGTCCAGCCGCCTTGATGGCCGGGCAGGACTCGGCTCGAGGTGCCGATCCCGGCCTTGAAACGGTAGGCCACCATGCCGGTGCCGGCCCCCACCGCCCCCTCGGCCACCGGTCCGGAGCGGGCCAGATCCAGCGCCGCGAACACGTGGGGTTCGCGCACGTGACGACCCCGCTGGTCATTCAGGAAGCTGTCATCGCATTCGGCCACGCACGGCAGCACCACATCATCCTTCACGCCGATATCGGGATACTGCCGCATCATCCAGGAGACCAGCGCATCGGCCACCCGGTTGGCCGAGAGCGTGTTCGTCAACAGGATGGGTGTCTCCAGACAGCCAGCCTCCTTGACCCAATCCAGCGCGGTCATCGAGCCGTTGCCGTTCAGGACGAAGCCCGAGGCAAACACCTTGTTGCGCCAAACGTCATCGCGGGGAACGATCGCCGTCACACCGGTGCGAACGGGGCCACGTCCCGGGATCAACTTCCCTTCACCCGCCACCAGGCTGACGTGACCGACCTTCACGCCTTTCACGTCGGTGATGGCATTCCAAGGCCCGGTCGGCAGGCGACCGATCCGGATGCCCAGGTCTCTCAGCCGCACGCGCGCGGCGGGAATGGCCAGCGGGCGCTGGGTCACGCTCGGCACCGGTTGGCCGAAGAGCGGGATGCCGAAGGGGGCCACGATGGTCTGCGGGCGGGGCGTGGGGGTCGGAAGCGGCGCTGCGGCGGGGGCGACCGCCGCGGCGAGGGCCTGGCCAGGTGGCGAGGCCAACAATGCGCCACCGACCATCAGCGCGGCCAGGGCGGTCCGCGGACTCTGTCGCATGAAGCCTCCAAACGGGGGAAGGGGCGAACGTGGGCTGCAGGCTCCAAGATAGCACGCCCGCTGGCTGGCAGGGAGTTGCAGCCGAGCGGGTAGAATGCCCGAACGATGAGGCGCCAGGCATCCCTGGCGCGCACGGCCGGGCCGAGTGCCGGAACGCTGGGACCAGCCGCCCCCCTTGGAAAGGAGCCTCACGTGGCAAACGCCGGGCAATTCTTTGCGGCCTTGAGCCGCCGAAAATCCATCGTGGCCGATCGGTCCGCAGGAAGCGCCCCCGACTCGCCGGCGGCGTTGCGTCGGGTGCTGGGATTCTGGTCGCTGGTTGCGATCGGCATCGGCTGCACGATCGGGGCGGGGATTTTTGTCTTGCCCGGGGTCGTGGCGGCCCAGACCGCCGGACCAGGGATCCTGATCTCCTTCCTGCTGGCCGGCCTCGCCTGTGCGATCGCGGCGTTTTGCTATGCCGAGCTGGCCGTCCTGATTCCGGCGGCGGGCAGCGCCTACAGTTACGCCTATGCGACCTTGGGCGAGGGGGTGGCCTGGCTGGTTGGTTGGAACCTGCTGCTGGAGTACGGTCTGTCGAACAGTGCCGTGGCGGCGGGATGGGGCGGCTATGTGCAGGCCTTGCTCAGGGGCATGGGCCTGTCCCTGCCCCCCGCGTGGATGGTGGCCACCGGCCAGCCGATCCCGGCGACGGTCTACGAAGCCGCCGGTCTGGCCGTTCCGCTGGGCCCGACGTTCGGCTGGCTCAACCTGCCCGCGGCGATCGCCGTGGCCTTGCCCACCATCCTTTTGCTGGTGGGCATCCGCGCCAGTGCGCAGTTCAACAATGGCCTGGTCGCGGCGAAGATCGGCGTGTTGCTCATGTTCGTGATGCTGTGTCTGCCGGCTGTTCAGGCGACGCACTTCACCCCATTTTTGCCGTTTGGTGCCTCGGGCGTCGTGACGGGCGCTGCCGTGTTGTTTTTCCTTTTCATCGGCTTCGATGCGGTATCCACGGTGGCGGAGGAATGTGAAAACCCCCAGCGTGACGTGCCCCGTGCCATGATGGTCGGTCTTGGGCTGGTCGCGACGCTCTACATCGCCGTCACGGCCGTACTGCTGGGGGTGGTGCCCCTGAATGTCCTGAAATCAGCCCAGGAACCCCTCGCTCGCGCGCTTGACCTGGCGGGACATCCCATCGCGGCGATGCTCCTTTCGTGCGTGGCGGTGGTCGGGGTGCTGGCCGTGATCCTGGTCGCTTCCATCGGCCAGACCCGAATCCTGTTCGTGATGGCCCGTGATGGCCTGATGCCCGCGCTGATGGGCCGCGTTTCGGCCGGGCGGGGGGTGCCTGTGACCGCCACCATCCTGCTGGGGGTGGTCACAGGTGGGTTGGCCGCGACCGTGCCGCTGGATGCCCTGGCCGATCTCGTCAGCATCGGGACGCTCGCCGCCTTCACGGCGGTGTCCCTCGGCGTCCTGGTGTTGCGCTGGGAGCGGCCCGATCTGCCTCGCCCGTTCCGAGTGCCTTTCTCGCCTGAATTGCCCTTGGCTGGTATCGCCGTCAATCTCTGGCTGATGAGCAGTCTACCTGCGGCAGTCTGGATTCGTTTCGCGGTCTGGATGGCCCTGGGAATCGCGATCTACTTGCTATGGGGCATGCGGGGGGCTAGCCGTCGCTTCGAGACCAGGCCTCCCGAGGAGGTCGCTTGACGCGGGAGCGACCCGGCGGCCTTCGTCGCCTGTTCACGAGCTATCCCGGAGAGGCCTTGCGTGGGCGTTTGCGCCAGGCTTATCGGGAGGCGATTGAGGGCGGCCTGCCGAGCGACCGAATTCTGGTTTTGACGGCCACTTGGGGCGCGTGGCGGCCTTTTCTCGACGAACTGAGCGCGCCGACCGGGGCCCGCCGGGTGGTCACGTCCCTGGCCTGGCTTCAGGAGGAACTTCGCATCTGGTGGCCCCTGGTGGAGGAGGCCCTGGCGCGGACCGGCTTTCCAGCCGGCTTGGCACACAATCGCCTCGAGCCGTCCTTCGTGGCGATCGATCTCAGCCAGTATCTGCTGGGGCGGTTCCTGGCTGCCTGGCAGGAAGAGGATGGGGGCCTGATCCCTGGGGCTCGCTCCGCGCTGACCTTTCAGCGCTTGCAGGTCCTGGACGTCGTGGCGCGCGCGATCGAACACGGCCTTCCCTTGCTCGGGCCGCCTGAGGCGGCGCCCCATGCGCCGATGAGTGGTGGGGGCCTCGACCCGGACTGGGCCGCGCGGGGACCGTCCCCGGCTGAGACGCTACAGCCCTGGATGGCAGCAGTGGCGCACCGCCTTCACGCGGGCCAGATCGAAGCGGCCGCCGAGGCGGCCCCACGGGTGGCGCATCTGGCCGCCATCTATGTCGATGCCATGCTGCGTGCCCGGATTTTTGACCACGCGCTGGCGCTGGCCGTCTACACCCACTGTCTATGGCCGGCGCCCGCTTACCAGCAACACTTCTGCCGGAATACCAGTTTGGTCCTGGTGGAAGACATCGACGAATCAGCGCACCGCTGGCTCGACATGGTGGTGGCCTGGAGTGCCGTGGGCGTTCGGTGCGAGGCCAGCGCCAAGTCCGATCCGGCCGCCGGAACGGCGGCTTGGACGTATCGCGGGGGCTTGCGTGAATATGTGGGCGCGGCGCCTTGGCGGGCCTGGGAGGTGGCGGAGGAGGTGGAGACGATCGAGACGGCAGAGCCCCCGCTGGCGCCGCTCGGCAGGGCCTTCGGCGCGGCCTTGACCGGTGGATTCCAGACGGTTCACCTGCCGTCCGGGGCGCTGGCGCTTCGGCTGGATGCCAGCGGCACGCTGGAAATGCTGGACCGCGTCGCGGCGGATCTCGCCCAGGTGCTGATGCACACGCCCCCTGACCAGGTTGCCCTGGTCGTGCCGGCCCTGAGTCCCATGTTGATTTTCTCCCTGCGGGTGCGTCTGGCGCGCCTGGGGTATCCCCTCTACGTTTTCGCGGGGACCACCATGCTGAGCGACCACCGTGCGCCGCGTTTGCTGCTCACCCTGGCGCGTCTGGCGCAGCCCGATTGGGGGCCGGCGCCCTCGCGCTTCGAGGTGATCGAACTGCTGGAAGCGGTGACCGGTCTCAATCCCCTGCAACTGGCCCGTCGCGAGGCGGAGTTTTATCAGGATGGGGCGCTTGTTCCGCCGGATGGCTTGACGGCGGGGCTGAGCGACCAGGCTCTGGCCCGCTACGCCAGCCTCCATCGTTTCGTCGATACGCCGCTGCTGGCAACGGACCCGGAAAGCGTTCTGCGGGAAGCCTTTACCCAGGTGTGGGCCCCGTTCCTGGCGCTGGCGGATCCCTTGGATGAACAACAGGCCCGAGAGGTGAGCCAGATGGGGCAATTGATCGAGCTGGCGGCGCGTTTTCGTGAGATCGAGTCGCGCCTGCACCAGTCGCCGCCTGATTGGGGGGCTCGATTCCTGACCTTCCTGCGTGACCAGCCGGTGGCCGAGCGCCCGTTTTTTCAGCGCGAGCCCCACCGTGGAGCCGTCATGCTGGCCACCGCCAGTCAGCTCTCCGAAAAGGGCTTCAGTGAGCCGGCGGAACGCCTCTCCCATCTGTTCTTACTCGACTTTGGAGCGGAGAGCTGGTGGAAATCCGATCGGCGTGAATTCACCAATGCCCGTCTCCTCTCGCTGGCGCGTCCGCCCGGCCTCTACACGCTGGATGAGGAGCACCTGGACGCCTCGGAAAAGCTCGCGCGGGTCCTGATGACGTGTTGCTTGAAGGTGGAAACCTGCCTGTGGGTTCACGCCTGCCTGACGGATGAAGAGGGCCGCGAGCAACAGGGGGAACTGCCCAACCTGCTGGTGTCGATGCTGGGGGCCCAACAGGTGCTGGAGGCTGGGCGATGACCACCGGCGCCGTCACCTTGCGCCCTGCTCAGGCGGCCATCCTGACGTATTCCGGTGGACAGCTGGCCATCTCCGCCGCGCCAGGGGCTGGCAAGACCTTCATTCTGGAGCAGCTGGCCGTGCGACTGGTCGAAGACCTCGGTGTGCGCCCTGCTGAGATCCTGATTCTCACCTACATGCGCAGTGCGGCGCTGAACCTCAAGCAACGGCTGACGCGCACCCTGGCAGCGCGTGGGTTGACCGCATTCGGTCTGCAAACCACGACCATCCACGGGTTCGCGTCCTCGGTCATTCGGCGCGCGGCGGGTGACAGCGACTCCGGAATGCTGGTTTGGAGCGAGGCGGAACGGCGCAAGAACCTGCAAGAGGCCCTGCTTGAATGGTTGGAGGACCCCCTTCATCAACAGATGTGGCAGGCGTATGGGCAGCGCGACGGCGGTGGCGATGAGCGGGAGGACCCGCAGGCGGTGGTGCTGCGCTTGGCGGAGAAGGCCATCGCGGAGGCCAAACAAGCGCGCCTGAGCGAGGCCGACTTTCAGGTTGCTGTGGTTGACCATCACCCCGCCTTGCCGGCCTTGTATCGCGGCTACCTGGCACGCCAACAGGCGGCGGGGGCCTATGACTATGATGATCTGATCCGGGAAGCGAACGCCATTCTGGCCACTCGAGACGACCATCGGGCCTATCATCAGCGTCGTATTCGCTTCGTCCTCGAGGACGAGGCGCAGGATTCAACGCCCGACCAGCAGGCCCTGATCCGCTGGCTGACCGAACCTGCCCTGGGCGGCAGTGGCAACCTGGTCCGTGTGGGGGACACCAATCAGGCGATCATGGCTTCCTTCACGCACAACTCTCCCCGGTACTTTCGGGCGTTTTGTCAGGCTTGTGAGACCAGTGGGCGCCACATGCCCATGGCGGAATCGAGCCGCAGCGCGCTGCCCGTTCTGGCCATGGCCAATGCGCTGGTGGCGTTCACCGCTCATCATCCTGATCCCGTGGTGAGGGAGGCCTTCACCGGACAACCGATCCTGCCGGCCACGGCCGGAAAGCCGAATCCCTCTCTGCTTGCGCCGATCACCTGGACCTTTTACGAGGGGGCCAGGCGCGACGACGCCGCGGCACAGGAAGAGTTGGGCGTGCTGACAGCCGTGCGGGCGTTCTTGCGAGCCCATCCGACGGCCCGGGCAGCGGTGCTGGTGACGTCTCACAAGCTTCGGATGGCCTATGCGCAACGCGCCACCCAACTGGGCATTCCGCTGCAGCAAGGCGTCAGCCAGGGCCCGTCACAGCGCCAGTGTCTCAGGTTTCTGGCCCACGTGCTGACGTTTCTGTCGTTGCCGCTGGAGGAGCCGGCCGCGTCCTGGCGCCCCCTGGTGGAGGAGTGGGCCCAGCTTTGCCGCACGCCCTGGCAAAATCCACGGGCGCTCCGGCAGTTCCTTGCGCGCCATCCCTCCGATTCGCTGCTGTTTCCCCTGGCGGACCTGCCACCGCATCGCCCGGAAGACTTTCCTGCTGCAGACTACCTGGCCCTGCTCTCGCTCTGTCGGGGGTTGCGCGCCTTGCTGCGGGTGCGGCATCTGCCTCCCGGGGAACTCTTTCCGAGCGTGGCCCTGACCCTGATCGACGATCCTCAGGCGATCGCCGTGGCGGCCAAGGCGGCCGTGATCGCCCAGCGGAAAGCGGCCTCCGACCCGACCATTGAGTTGGACCCCCTGCGGCGTCTGGCAGACGAGGTGAGGACACTCGCGGAAAACACCGAGGACCATCGGGACCTGGTGCCCACGCCGGCCGACACGCGTGAGGCCACCCCTGGTACGCTGAGCGTGCTGACCTTGCACGCCTCGAAGGGCCTGGAATACGATGCGGTGTGGATCCCTGGCCTCGCCAGCGCCTACATGTTTCCTTGGGACCCCGACCAGGTCTCGTTTCGTGACCAGGCGGCCTTCTGCCTTGAGCAAGCCTTGCGTGCCCCGCCGGGGGCGCCGTTCGATCTGGCTGCCGCCCGGGCGGCCGCTCAGCGGCTGCTGGTGGCTGAAAAGCTGCGGTTGTTGTACGTCGGCATGACGCGGGCCGAGCGCGCGCTTCACCTGTCTGGTGCCGGCACCAGTGAAACCTTGCCCCCCCAGGTGGCCCAACTGGCCTCTCTCTGTGAGCGCGTCACGCCATGACTCAGGTCGAGCCCCGTCCCAGGCTGAGCAGTGCCGCGCTGGACGCCCTGGCGGACGGCTGTCCCCGCTACTTTGCCCTGCGTTACAAGTTGCAGGCCTACTGGCCTGCTCGGGCCGGCCAGCACCCGCAGGGGGAAGACGATGGCGCGCGCCTGGGCTCCGTCTTCCACCGGCTGGTTCAGCAACACGCCTGTGGTCTGCCCCTCGCCCCCTTGCTGGAGGCCTGGGAGGGGCTGCATCCCGGCCTGACTCAGATGTGGGCTCGGTTTGCCACGTCAGAACACTTCTCTCCGCCCCTTGAGGCCGAGGTCTGGACCGAGCAGAGCCTGCACTTGCAAGTGGCTGAAGTCCCCTTCGTCGCCCGCTACGACCGGATCGTGGCCCACGCGGGACGCTGGCGCATTCTGGATTGGAAGACCGGCCATCCCTCCGGGGAGACGCTGCGTCGCGGTTGGCAAGCCCGCCTGTATCCCTTCGTGTTGACGGAGGCTGCCCAGGTCCTGTCAGGGGGCTCGCCCATCGCGCCTGAATCGGTCGAGATGGTGTTCTGGCTGGTCGACACCGGGGAGGCGGTCGTGATTCCTCACTCCGCGTCGCGGCACGAGGCGACGCGTCAGCGTCTCACCGCTTTGGCCAGGCAGGCCTGCGCTCCATTTGATCCTCGGGTTCACGATGACGCGGCCTTTCCGAGGGTCCCGTCGCGCTGTCCACCCTGCGCTTACCACACGTTGTGCAACGCAGGCCCTTTCGAACCTTCCGAAATGCTGGTTTGGCCAAGTCCTCCGGTCTTCTTGCCCCCCTCCGACGCGGGGCTTCGCGCCGCGGAAGCGCCTTGACAGTTGTCCGGGCGGGCAGCAAGCTGAAGGGCCTTTGAGGGGGAATGTCGTGAGTCAGATCTGGAGCTTGAAGCCGGCGCAGGCTCCCGAGGTCGCGGCGATTGCCACGGCCCTGGGCCTGCCCTTGCCTGTGGCTCGCTTGCTGTGGTTGAGGGGCTATCGGACGCCGAAGGTGGCGGCTGATTTCTTGTCGACGCGGGATCGCCTGGATTGGCTGCAGAGTCCGCTTGAAACGGATGGCATGGCCCGGGCCGTCGCCCGGATCCGCCGAGCCGTCGCCGAGCAGGAACCCTTCGTCATTTATGGCGACTACGACTGCGATGGCGTGACCAGCACCAGCCTGCTGTACCGCTATCTCAAACGGGGCTTGAAGGCCAACTGTGAGGCCTACCTGCCGGATCGTTTCAAGGATGGCTACGGCGTGACGCCCGCGGCGGTGGAGCGCATTGCGGCTTCCGGCGTGCGCCTGATCCTCACCTGCGACAACGGGATCTCCGCCATCGCGGCCGCTGAAACCGCCCGCAAGCTTGGGGTTGAGATCGTGGTCACGGACCACCATCAGCCGCCTGAGGTCCTGCCTGATGTGACCGCGATCGTGCATCCTGCCCTGGAATTTCCCCACCTGAAGGACCTGGCCGGCGTCGGCGTGGCGTTGCTGTTCGTGATCGCGCTGGAGGGCGGTTTCAACGACCGCATCGCCCACTTCCTGGATTTCGTCAGCATCGGGACGGTCGGGGATGTCGTCTCGCTCAGTGGTCCCAACCGGGCGCTGGTCTGGGCCGGTTTGGCGCGCTTTCGTGAGGGCAAAAGCCGCTTTCCGGGCATCGCGGCGCTTGCGAAAACGGCCGGAACTCAGTTGACCTCCGTGCGGGCGGAGGATCTGGCCTTCCAGCTGGTGCCCCGGCTCAATGCGGCCGGCCGATTGGAAACGCCGCGCGTCGGCTTCGAGTTGCTCACCACCAACGACCACGAGCAAGCGGCCGTTCACGCTGAGGTGTTGGACCGCATCAACCGGGAGCGGCGGACCATGTCGGCCGACTTGCAATCCGACATCTTTCAGCGCCTTGATGCGGACTGGGACCTCGAGTCCGAACCCTTCATCGTGCTGGCGGACGAGGGCTTTCATCACGGGATCACCGGCATCATCGCGGGTCGCATCAAGGACCGCTACCGCTGTCCCGTGCTGCTCTTCTCGGGGCATCCCGGCGGGCTCTGGAAGGCCTCGGGGCGCAGCCCGGACGGCCTCCACCTCTACGATGCCCTACACCATGCCCGGGCTCATCTGGTCGGGTTCGGGGGCCACGCAGGGGCGGCTGGCTGCGCAGCGGAGGAATCGGCCATTCCTCTGGTGCGGCGGGCGTTGAATGCCTACGTACGTGAGGTGGGCTGGAACCGGCCCGCTGATGTGATCGCGTTGGATGCCGAACTGCCCTTCGCAGAGGCTGATGCCGCCCTGCTCGAGGCGCTGGATCGCCTGGAACCGTTCGGGCAACGCAACCCGTCACCGGTGTTTGGCCTGTTGCGCGCGCGGGTGGTGGGGCGTCGGGTGGTGAAGAATCATCTGTTTCTCAAGGTCGACGACGGGGTTTCGCTCGCTGAAGTGATTGCCTGGGGCAAGGCCGACATGGCGGACAGCCTCGGGGACTGGATCCGCTTCACTTACCGGCCCAGCTGGAATACCTTTCAGGGGCAAACCCGCATTCAGTTCATCGCCGACCGCTTGGCCCCTGCCTCCGCCGTTGAACCCAGCATCGCCGCTGCCTTGGCGAGTGCTACCGCACCGGTCTGGAACGACCGCCGGGGTCAGCCCGCCGAGCCCCCGCGCGACGCCCACGTGTACGCGATCGATCCGCCGACCGCCGGCCTTTGGGTGGACCCTCTGGCCCCCTCGGTGCCGGCTGGCGCTCATCTCTGGTTTTGCGACCCGCCTCATGACGAGCAGACCTGGCAGCAGTTGTTGGCTCAGGCCGCTCAGGTCACGCTCGCCTGGCCAACTCAGACCTGTGAAGGGGCTGCTGGTGAGGAACTTCCCACGCCTCAGGCCCTCAGTTCGCTCTGGGGGCAGCTGGCGCGCCACCGCGAAGGAACGCTGCGTCAGGCCCTTCAGAAGGCGCAAGTCAGTCTGGGGTCAGCCTGCCTGGACGCCCTGCGGATCTTTGAAGAGGCCGGCCTCTTGCTCCGCCAGGGGACTCACTGGCAACTGCTGGCCGCCCCCCCCGAAGACATCGCCTTGGTGGACCTCCAGAGCTACCAGGAGGCCCTGAATGGGCTGCGTTTTCGCCGCGCCCTGCGGGGGCAGCCCATGCCGCGTTTGCAGGCCTCGCTGGGCTGATGGCCCGGTGGGCCCGGCCCAAGATGTTCGACGGGCGCTCCGATCGAGAGCTTGTGGTTACCATAATCTGGTCAATTTCGTCAAATATTTCGTCACCCGGCCCGGTTCAACCCTTGTCCGGCACGGGTACAATGTGATGGCAGGACCGAACCATCGAAGTGTTCTCTTGGCTCTCTTCAACACGTCTGGACCGGCAAGGTTGTCACGGCACCCACGACCTTTCAAGGATGTGAAGCCCATGTCACACAGCCAGCGCACGGAAGCTCAGCGACGCATCGAGGCCGACGAGGCACTCCTTCGGGGCATTCGTCAGGAAGCCTTTCGGGTGCGGGCGCGCATCCGCATGTTCGAGGGGGAAATCGCCGGTGCCCAAGCTGCCATCGCGGAAAAGCAGCGGGTCATCCATGAGGCGGTGTCTCGGGTTCAGGACCTCAGTCGCCAGTTGGCCCAGCTGAGCGAGCAGGAGCAAAAACTGCGCGACGACCAGGACCTCTGGGGTGGCTTCGCAGCCGGCTGACGTCCGCTGCGCCCTGAGTTGCGAGCCACACCCGGCAGACGTATAATCTGGCCTTCGGAGGGGCCAGCGTGTCGCAAATCCGGGTCGGTGAACTCGCTTATGTCAGCGGATGGCCCATCCAGGCCCCGCTGCGGCGAGGCTTGCCGGAACAGCCGCCGCTCACCTTTCGTGCAGGCCGCCCGGGGGAGCTGGACGCCTGGATGGCGGCAGGTGAGCTGGATGTGGCGCCCGTTTCCACGTTTGAATACCTGGCACGACGCGACTTTTATCGCCTGGTTCCGAACCTCTCCATCAGCGCCTGGGGGCGTTTGGGCAGTGCCATCCTGTTCAGCAAGCGCTCTTTCGCCCAGCTCTCTGGTGCGGCGATCGCCGTGCCGGAATTCGGCGCAACGTCCAACCAGCTCGTGCGAGGCTTGCTGCATCGCTTGTTCGGCGTGGAGGCGACCTTCGAGGCCCGGGACGGTTCCTTGGCGGACCTTCTGACGCATTACGATGCGGCGCTGCTGATCGGCGATGCTGCCATTCTGGCCGGCCGAGCCGAGAGCGGCCTGCATCGCCTGGACCTCGGGCAAGCCTGGTGGCAGATGACGCATACCCCGCTGGTGACCAGCCTGTGGGTGACGCGGTGGGATCTCGCGACTGAGATGTCAGAGCGTTTGAGCGCGCTTTTCCTTCAGGCCAAGGCGGACGGCCTCGGAAATCTGGCGCACTGGTCGGCGGAGGCAGCCGCGCGGCTGGGCGTTCCGGCTGCGGAGCTCGAGGGCTATTTTTCGCTGCTCAGCTACGACTATTCCCCGGTCCACGAGCAGGGCATTCGCCTGCTCGAGGAGGAATGGAGAGAGGGCGATCGCCCTCACTCCTCGCCGCGAATTTCCTGAACCAGGCCGTCCTTCACGATCAACTGAGGATTGGCCAGCTTGGCGTAGAGGTGGTCGCCCACTTTGACTTCCACGAAGTTGTCGACGGTGCCCTGGATGAATTCGCTGCCATTTTCCAGCTTGCCCACCATATCGAGCTTGGAGAGCAAGTCCGCTTTCTGGCCCTTGATGCGCTGACGTTGTTCCTCGAGCTGGGCCCGAATGTTCTCGAGTTCCGCCGCGGAGGCCCCCCGCTTTTCGAAGTCGCTCAGGGCGCGCTTGCCCTGAAACTCCAGTTGCTGCGCCTCCATATCCAGTTGCTGCAAGCCTTGCTGCAACTCGGCGGTGGCCTGCTGGCGGAATTGCTCCGTCACGATGGCCACGATGGTGACCTGACGGCGCAGCGAGATCGACTGCATAGGTGGCGGCTCCTTGGGGAGAAATGGCTGGATGGTCGAGCGGCGCCCTTTCAACAAAGGGGCGGCTCATTTTAGGGGCGCCTTGCGGCCCCTGTCAATGAAAGCGAGGGTGCCGAAACGAAGGCTGTATCTTCCTGATTATTCGGGGCCGTTGCGGGCAGTGCTCGCCCCCGGAAGCCGCGAGTCACAGCGCGCGGCTGGTCACTTCCACGTCGTCGGCGGCCACGGCGGAGACCGCTTCGAACGCCTTGCTTTGCCCAGGGGCCAGCACGGCGAACGGGAAATACTCACTTTGGACCACCTGTCCCCCCTTCTTGAAGCGAACGATGGCTTCTCCGTCGAGGGCCTGAGCTCCACGGTTGGAGATGGTGGCCTTGACCCGCAACTTGCGCCACAGGAAGCCCATCTTGGCCTTTTGAATTCCGCCCACCACGAGCAGGGCGTGGATGTTACAGCCATTCAGGGGGTCACAGCCGGCCGTGGGTGTCTGCCCGCCAATCTGGGACGAACCAGTCCCGGCGCCGGGTTGAGTGCTCACGGGGAGCGCGGCACCCCCGGGCCCCACGAACGCAGGCACATTCAGACCTGGCGCGATGGGCTGTTCCAGCGGCGTCAGCGCTGGTTGTTCCAAAGGCGTGGCGGGAGGCATGGGGGCCACGGGCAGGCCCCCGACCGGGGCGACCCGACCGCAGCCGACCAGGCTCAGCCAGGCGACACCCGAGAGCGTGAAGCGAACCAGCCTGGCCCGAGCAGCATCAGTAGGGCGTGCCATAGCCACTTCCCCCGGGATAGCCCGATGTTCCGGAGCCGTAGCCACCGCCGTAGCCCGTTCCGGCGCCGTAGCCACCGCTGTAGCCCGTGCCGGAGCCGTTTCCATAGCCTGAACCGTAGCCGCCTCCTGTGTAGTTGGAGCCGGGCAACTGGCCGGGCAGTGAGGTGATGCCGATCTGCACGTCATCGGCCGACCTTTTGGAACTCACCGTGAACCCTTGTGCCTGCCCGGGGGCCAGATCGGTCACGAATTCGGTCTGGGTTTCGACCACCTTTCCACCCTTGGTGAAGCTGATCTGCAGTTCACCGGACAGGACGCCCTGAGAGGGATTGGTGATCTGGCCGGAGACCGTCAGTTTTTTCCAGAGCAGAACCCCCTTGCTGTTCTTGTTGAGGCGACTCACCTGCAATTTTCCCGTGATGGGAGCGGGGGTCGGCACCGTGCCGAAGGATCCCCCGTAGTTGCCACCGGGGGACGTGAAGCTCCCCCCACCGAAACCGCCGCCACTGTAGGGATCGGAACCGTAGCCGCCGCCCGAGGGGGATGAGCCGTAGCCGCCGCCGTACGGGTCCGAGCCGTAGCCGCCGCTGTAGGGGTCGGAGCCGTAGCCCCCGCCGTAGGGATCCGAGCCGTAGCCGTAGTCACCCGTGGTGGGCGCAAAAGGCTGAATGCCGCAACCCGCCAGCAGACAGGCGATCGCCATGGCGGAAGTCCTGGCCTTCAGTTGCTTTTTGCTTCGCACGCTTCCGTTCCTCCGCCTTTCCGCTCGCTGAAAGGCACCACGGGATTTATCCCCCTGCCTTTCGGGAAAGTGACGTTAAGCTTTGGGGAAGAAAGATTGAAGCCATCCCTCTCCACGGATGGGCTTTGCGTAGTTATTTCACTTGACATTGATAGACTAAATTAATATGTTGATTGAAGGCTCTCGCAAGCACAGGAGGCACGACCGACATGAGACTCGACCGCTTCACCTTGAAGGCTCAGGAAGCCGTTCAAGCCTGCCAGGACCAGGCGGATCAGCGGGGGCATCAGCAACTGGAACCTGAGCATCTGCTGCTGGCCTTGCTGCTGCAGCGTGAGGGCATCGTGCAGCCTTTGCTGCAGAAGCTTGAGGTCAATCGGGAGTCCCTGCGACAGGCGGTCGAAGCGGATCTGGCGCGGGTGCCTCGCGTCAGTGGCGTGCCGGGCAATCTCTATCTGTCTCCAGGCTTGAAGACGGCCTTCGATTTGGCTTGGAAAGAGATGGAGCGGCTCAAGGATGAGTTCGTGTCGACGGAGCACCTGCTGCTCGCGTTGGCGGACGAGACCCTCAAGTCGAAGTCGGGGGACCGTTTGCGTGCGGCCGGTGCCACCAAGGAACGGGTTTACCAGGCCCTGGCCGCGCTGCGCGGGGGACAACGGGTCACGGATGCCAATCCGGAGGACAAGTACCAGGCCCTGCAGCGCTACGGGCGCGATCTGACGGCGCAGGCCCGGCTGGGCAAGCTCGACCCGGTGATTGGCCGAGACCAGGAAATTCGCCGGGCCGTGCAGGTGCTGTCGCGGCGCACCAAGAACAACCCTGTGCTGATCGGCGAACCCGGCGTGGGCAAGACGGCGATCGCCGAGGGGCTGGCGCAGCGCATCGTCTCGGGGGACGTGCCGGAGGGCCTGAAGGACAAGTGGGTGATCGCCCTGGACATGGGGGCGCTGATTGCCGGCGCCAAGTATCGCGGTGAGTTCGAGGACCGTCTCAAGGCCGTTCTCAAGGAAATCGCCGATGCCGATGGGCGGGTGATTCTTTTCATCGACGAGTTGCACACCCTGGTGGGGGCCGGCCGGGGGGATGGCGCCATGGATGCGGCCAATCTGCTCAAACCTGCGCTGGCACGCGGCGAACTGCGAGCGATCGGGGCCACCACCCTGGAGGAGTATCGCCAGCACATCGAGAAGGATGCCGCCCTGGAACGGCGCTTTCAACCCGTGCTGATTGGCGAGCCCAGCGTGGCCGATGCCATCTCGATCCTGCGCGGTTTGAAGGAGCGCTACGAGGTCCATCACGGGGTGAAGATTCTCGACAGCGCGCTGGTGGCCGCTGCCACGCTCTCCCACCGCTACATCGCCGATCGCTTTCTGCCGGACAAGGCCATCGACCTGGTCGATGAGGCAGCCAGTCGGTTGCGCATCGAAATCGACTCGATGCCCACGGAGCTGGATGCGCTGGAGCGCCGCATCCGGCAACTGGAGATCGAGCGCACGGCCGTCGCCAAGGACCCCGAAGATGCAGGCGCCCGCGAACGCCTGGCTCACATTCAGCAGGAACGCTCGCAGCTGGTGGAGGAGCGAGACACGCTCCGGACCCGGTGGGAGGAGGAAAAGGCCGTCATTGACGCCATCTCAAACGCCAAGGAGCAGATCGAAACCGCCAAGGGGCAGGCGCAGCGCGCCGAGCGCGAGGGCGACCTCACGCGGGCGGCCGAACTGCGCTACGGCACCTTGCCGTCCCTCCAGCAGGAACTGGAACGCCAGCACGCGGCGCTGGCGGCGCTGCATCAGCGGGGCAAGCTGCTCAAGCAGGAGGTGGACGACGAGGACGTGGCGGAGATCGTCTCGAAATGGACCGGCATTCCCGTCTCGCGCATGCTGGAAGGCGAGGTGGAGAAACTGTTGCAAATGGAACGACGCCTGGGTGAGCGGGTCGTTGGGCAGCACGATGCCATCGCGGCCGTGTCGGATGCCGTGCGCCGATCGCGGGCGGGTATTCAGGACCCCGATCGCCCGATCGGTAGTTTCATCTTCCTGGGCCCGACGGGGGTGGGCAAGACGGAGCTCGCCAAGGCGCTGGCTGCATTCCTCTTCGATTCCGAGCAGGCGCTGATCCGGCTGGATATGTCCGAATACATGGAGAAGCACGCGGTCAGCCGTCTGGTTGGCGCGCCCCCAGGCTACATCGGCTACGACGAGGGGGGGCAATTGACCGAGGCCGTGCGTCGCCGGCCTTACAGCGTGCTTCTGCTGGACGAGATCGAGAAGGCCCATCCGGATGTGTTCAATATTTTGCTGCAATTGCTGGACGACGGTCGTCTGACGGACAGCCAGGGGCGAACGGTAGACTTTCGCAACACCGTCGTCATCATGACGAGTAACCTGGGCGCGCAGGCGATTCAGGCGGCGGTCGGTCGAGGCCTGGAGGCGCTTCAGGCGATCGCCACGGAAGCGTTGCGGGACCATTTCCGGCCGGAGTTCCTGAATCGGGTGGATGACACGATCGTGTTCCATGGCCTCGAACGCGGGCACATCGAATCGATCGTCGAGCGGCAACTGGCGCAACTGATGCAGCGCCTGCAATCCCGCCGGGTCAGCTTGAGCCTGTCGGAGGAAGCCGTGCGCTGGCTGGCGGAGATCGGCTTCGACCCGATCTACGGGGCCCGTCCGCTCAAGCGGGCGCTACAGGCCCACGTGCTCAATCCGCTGGCCAAGGCCCTGCTGGAAGGGCGCATCCAGGCGGGAGATGCGGTCCAGGTCCGGCTGGAGGCCGGTCAGCTCGTGTTCGAGCCTCGCGCGGCGGCCACGCCGGCGTCCGCCGGCTGATCGCTGCGGCGCGGGCGCCCCCCGGCTCGATCGCCGGGCGGGCCTTTCCGCGGCAGCGCGTCCTGTCGGCGTGGCCGGCTGTGGTTTAATGGTGGCTAGCATGTCGCTGATTAATTGGTATCCGGGCCACATCGCCAAAGCCCAGTCAACGCTTCGCGAGCGCTTGAAGCTGATCGATTTCGTGCTGGAGCTGGTCGACGCCCGGCTGCCGGCCAGTTCGCGCTTCGATGTCACGCACCAGCTGCTCGGAGAAAAACCCCGCTTGCTGGTCCTGACC
Organism: Candidatus Sericytochromatia bacterium; assembly: GCA_035285325.1. Classification (NCBI taxonomy): domain Bacteria; kingdom Bacillati; class Candidatus Sericytochromatia; species Candidatus Sericytochromatia bacterium. The sequence goes on along the minus strand of JAYKJB010000057.1, from coordinate 49,576 downwards.
AAGGTCGACCTGGCCGACCCATCCCGCACCCAGGCGTGGCTTCAGCATTACAAGCGGGAAGGCCTGTCGGTGGTGGTGCTGAATGCGCAGACGGGCCAGGGCCTGGCCCCCTTGCACGCCCAGATGGGGGCGGAGGCTGCCAAGATCGACGCCCGGATGCGGCAGCGGGGTCGCCTTCCGCGGGCCAGCCGGGTCATGGTGGTGGGCCTGCCGAACGTGGGCAAATCGTCCTTGATCAACCGTCTGGCCCGCAAACGGGCTGCTCAGGTCGGCGACAAGCCTGGCGTGACGCGGGATGTCCGCTGGATTCGCCTGGGCAAGTCGCTGGAACTGCTCGACACCCCGGGCATCATCCCACCCAAGCTGGAGGACCAGGTCCTCGCGCTCAAGCTCGCCATGGTGGGGTCGGTCAGTAACGAAAGCTATGATCCGGCGCTGGTGGCAGCGGAGGCGATCGCCATGTTGCAGCGCCTGGCGCCCAGCCTGCTGGCCGATTGGACGGACCCGACCATCGAGGGCTACGCCCGCAAGCGCAGCATCATCGGGTCTGGTGGCGCCTCGGACCTGGGACGGGCGGCCAGAATGTTCCTGCAAGACCTGCGAACGGGGCAACTCGGCGCCTTCACCCTCGATGAACTGGTGCGAGTGGGCGGACGTCCCGACCCCTCCTCCACCGAGCCACCGCCAGAGGGGCTCGAGCCTGCTCTCGACACGCTCGCTGCAGGGGATGGCCGCGATGAGGTTTGAGACTCCCTGGCTCGATGTGACCCGCCCCCTCGGGGCCGCAACCTTCGTCTTTCCCGGCGATCCGCCTGTTCAGCTACATCCCCACGCCACCCTGGATTCCCACGGCTGCCACGTCACGGGGCTGTCGATGGGGTCACACAGTGGCACGCACGTGGACGCGCCGGCGCACTTCGTGCGGGGCGGCGCCACCCTCTCGGAGGTGCCCCTGGGCCGCTGGAATGGCCCCGTGTGGGTGCTGGAGATTCCAGCTTCCGCCACCATCGACGAGGCGGACCTGGCACTGGCCTGGCCGCGCGCGGGGGCGCCGGAACGGGTCCTTCTGAACACCCGGACCACCGCGCTGGCCCATCCTTCCAGCGGCTTGAACCTGCGTGCGGCGGTCTGGTTGCTCGAGCGAGGGGTGCGCCTGGTGGGCATCGACACACCCTCGATTGAATGCGACGACACCGGTCTTTTTCCTGTCCATCACGCCCTGCTCGGAGCAGATTGTCTGATCATCGAAGGACTCGACCTGCGGGGCATCGCGGCCGGGCCCTACGGGATGGTCTGTATGCCCCTCAAGCTCGATGCTCCCGACGGTGCGCCGGCGCGCGTGGCGTTACAGCCTCTATGAACACGACCTTCATCTATGGAAAGCCGCTCAATGAGCGGGAAGTGGGGGATTATCACCGCATCCTCACCCAGGCCTTTGGCTGGCCCTCCGACCCCCAGTTGAATCCGGCGGCCGAGGAAGGCCTCCCCAACCTTCGTCTGCTGCGCAAGTCTGCGCGGGTGATCGGGGGCCTCTCCTTCCAGGCCTGCCGCCAATATTTCGGCGGGCGTCCCGTTTCGATGGCCGGGGTGCGGCTCGTGGCGATCGCCCCGGATATGCGGGGGCAAGGGGCCGCTTCCACGCTGATGGAAGCGGCCGTGCGAGAGCAGCGCGAGCGCGGCTGGTTGCTGTCCACGCTGTTCCCTGAGATGCGACAACTGTATCGAAAGGCTGGCTACGAGGTGGCTGGGGAAAGCACGCGCTGGCAAGTTCCGCTTGATGAGACCTTACCGGTCGAGCGACACATCAACCTGAAGCCCTTCGACCTCGGCAATGCCGCCGGAATGTCCGCGATGCGTCAACTGTATGAGGCGCATGCTCAGCGAACGGATGGCTGGCTTGAGCGCAGCGACTGGTACTGGGCCCGGATATTCCGCGAATTGCCTCAGGAGGGGGCCGGCAAGCGCCTCTACTCATTTCTGCTGGAAGGGGGGCAAGGGCCGGAGGGCTATCTCATCTACAGTCAGCCTCAAGTGCCCGGGCACCCCCCCATGATCCGGGTGAGGGATTGGGTCGCGGTCACGGCCGCTGCGCGCCGCCGCTTGCTCGGTTTCTTTCGCGAGCAACGGGCCACCTGCGCCGTGGCGGAACTTCTGGCGGGGCCGCAAGAACCCGTGATGCTGATGCGGGACCGGGCGCATTCGGCGATCGCGCAGACTCACCCGTGGATGCTGCGCCTGATTGACGTCCAGGGGGCGCTGGAGGCCAGGGGATATCCTCCGGGGCTTTCCGCGGAGTTGCACCTGGGGGTCAAAGACCCCTTGCTGGCGGAGAATGAGCGCCCCTTGGTGTTGACGATCGAGGCGGGGCGCGGAGCGGTCCGCATCGGGGGGGAGGCGCGCGTGGTGATGGACGTGCGGGGGCTCGCGGCGCTCTACAGTGGCTATCTTTCTCCCTACGCCGTGCGGGGCCTCGGATTGCTCGAGGGGGCGGATGTGGACCTGGCCAAGCTGGCGGCCGCCTTCGCGGGCCCCATTCCCTGGATGCCCGAGCGGTTTTGACGGCCTCCGGAATCTTGGCGCCATGCGACAAGGCCCCCATCTGCTGGGGGCCTCACGCTTGTCAGGGACCTGGGCATCAGGAGGCGCGTGGGAACGACTCGCGCGCGAGGGGGTTGCGCTTGTTCCCCGCTGCCTTGGGCAGCTTGTCCAGCGACGCATTCAAGCGACGCCGGCGGAGGCCTTTGAGCCGCATAAGCGAGAGCAGCGAGGCCGTGACCATGCCCGGGAAGAACCACGAAGAGAGGAGTTCCCAGGGAGATGCGGCGATCGGTACGGCGGAGGCCGCCACCAGAGGAACCGTCTGGAGGACTCGCTCGCCCTGCCGCACAATCAGCTGACCCACGGGTTGCCGCTGATTCACCGGCGCGACCAGTTCATCCGGCAGTTGCCAGACCTGCTGAAGCGCCGTGCGGTCGAAATGGCCTTTGGGGAGGCTCACCGTCACGTCCCGTGGCGCAATCACCTCGACCATCCGGCTGCTGCCCGCTTGGATGGGAACCGTGCCGACAATTTCCCCCTCTTTGGCGACGGCCACGTTTTCAAAGTTGTCCAGGCCATACTGCAGCAGCGACTGGGTGTCCCGCCAGAGGTCCGAGGAGGCCAACGAGGCCTGGATCACTCGCCTGGAGCCGCGCTTGGCGGACCCGACGAAGCAACGCCCGGCGGCGTTGGTGAAACCGGTCTTGCCGCCCGTGGCGTAGGGATAGTTCCAGAGCAGCTTGTTGTGGTTTTTCAGCGTCCGGCCGTCGACTTTCCCGAACCCAGGAATCCGCTTCCACTTCGTCTCGGCAATCTGGTTCCACTCCGGTTGCATGGCCGCCTCGCGCAGCAACATGGCCAGGTCATAGGCCGACGAGTAGTGGTTGTCCGTCGGCAGACCGTGCGGATTGCTGAAATGCGTGTCCCGCATACCAATGGCGTCCGCGCGGGCGTTCATCATCTCGATGAAGCGCGCTTCAGACCCACCGCCGAGGAATTCCGCCACCGCCGTACTGGCATCGTTTCCGCTGCTGAGGAGAACCCCATAGGTCAGCTGGCGAAGCGTGAGACGCTCACCCTCCTTCAGGTAGATGGTGGACTCGCCGATGGAGGCCGCGCGCTTGCTGATGGTCACGTACTCATCCAGCCGCCCACTTTCGACTGCCAGCAAGCTGGTCATGATCTTGGTCGTGCTGGCCGGGGCCCGACGGGCGTGGGCGTTCCGTTCGAACAGCACCTGCGCCGAGTCCGCATCGATGACCACCGCGGCGGCGGCCTTGATGCCGGGCGCCGCAGGGTAGGCGAACGCCGCCCCCGCCGAGATGGTCCAGGCGCTGCTGACAAGGCCCAAGGCACACCCGGTAATGACCTTGATCCAGGACAAAACGCGTTTCCTCCACAGGAAGCTGGTCAGGTTCTGCACCGCTCGGAGCGGGCCGGTGGCACCACTTGCGTGCTTCCGTACCCAGGGTTTTATACCCACTCTCCAGGGGCGCTGCGACTGGTTCTGGCGTCCCTGGAGGCTTCCAGGATATAAGAAAGTTCCAGTCGGCACCTCATCATAAAAAACGGCAAGCGCTGTTCGATGTGACAGGGGCCACGTCTTTTCAAGGATAGATGCGGGTCAACATCCGGGCGAAGGGAATGGTCTCGCGCACGTGGTCAAGGCCGCAGATCCAGGCCACCGTGCGCTCAAGGCCGATGCCGAAACCGCTGTGCGGAACCGACCCGTAGCGTCGCAGGTCGAGATACCATTGCAGCGGTTCGGCGGGCACGTGATGCTCCGCCATTTTGCGTTCGAGCGTGGCCAGGTCGTCGATGCGTTGGGAGCCCCCAATGATTTCTCCGTAGCCTTCGGGAGCCAGCAGGTCGGCGCACAGGACCACCTCTTCTCGGGCGGGGTCAGGCTTCATATAGAAAGCCTTGCAGGCCGCGGGGTAGTGAGTTACGAACACGGGACGCTCGAAATGTTCGGCCAGGGCCGTTTCATCGGGCGCCCCAAAGTCGTTGCCCCACTCCACCACCTGACCCTTGTCCGCCAGGATGGCGAGGGCTTCGTCGTAGGTGATGCGCGGGAAGGGCGCTTGAATGTTTTCAAGCCGGGAGATGTCTCGTTCGAGCACGTCCACCAGCTCCTGGCGGTGTTTCTCCAGCACGGTGGCGACCACGTGGGCGACCAGTTGTTCCTGGACTTCCATGTTGCCCCACAGGTCTACGAAGGCCATTTCGGGTTCCAACATCCAGAATTCCATCAGATGGCGGCGCGTCTTGGACTTTTCCGCGCGGAACGTCGGGCCGAAGCAGTAGACCTTGCCGAGCGCCAGGGCGTGCGCTTCGTTGTAAAGCTGGCCGCTCTGGGACAGGAAGGCGGGTTCTCCGAAGTAATCCGTTTCAAACAGGGTGGAGGTGCCTTCGCAGGCTGCCGGCGTGAGGATTGGCGAATCGACCAGGGTAAATCCTTGCCCGTCCAGGAAGCCTCGCATGGCCTGGATGATGGTGTGGCGAATCCGTAAAATGGCGGCCTGACGAGGGGTCCGCATCCAGAGGTGACGGTGACTCATCAGGAAGTCGACCCCGTGCTCCTTGTGCGAGATCGGGTATTCCCCTTCCACGACATGCACGGCGGTGACGTGGGTGCCCGTGAGTTCGAAGCCACCGGGCGCCCGGTCATCGGCCCGCACGAGGCCGCGCAGACGCAAGGACGACTCCTGCGTGAGCGATGAGGCGGCTTCCCAGGTGGCCTCATCCACCTCCTTCTTGACGACCACGACCTGAACCAGGCCGGTCCCATCGCGGACGATCAGGAACTGGATTTTTCCGCTGGAACGCTTGTTGTAGAGCCAGCCCTGAAGTTCGACCTCCTGGCCAACGTGGGCCGCCAGGCGTTGAATGGTGGTGGTGGGAATGTTTGCCGCAGTCGTCATTGAAAGCCTCCGGTGGGCGGCTCGCAGGCCGTCGCCGGACCATGCTACCATGGGGCGCTTTGCACGTCAGGAGGCTCCATGCGGCGTTTCCTCCCCTCGTTGGGGCGACGGAATGAGGGCCCTTCAGGGGGCGCCCGCCGGTCTCGCGCGTGGCGCACGCTGGCCGCCTTGGGCCTGGGCCTGCTGACGCTTGCGCTGCCAGGATGTTATGTGTGGCGCCAGGGCTGGGGGCAGGCGGAATTGCTGTGGCGCCGGGAACCTGTGGCGACCCTCCTTGCTCGGCCCGAGACGCCTGTTGAGTGGCGGCGGAAACTTCAGTTTGTCGCCCAGGTGAAGCAATTTGCGCAACGGGAGCTCGGTCTGGCCGGCACTCATCATTTCGAGAGCTTTGTGGCGCTCGACCGAGACGCCGTCACCTACGTGGTTTCGGCCGCCCCGAAAGACAGTCTGGATGCCTACCAGTGGTGGTTCCCGGTGGTCGGGCAGGTTCCCTATAAAGGGTATTTTCGCAAGCAGGACGCCCTCGACGAGCAGGCGCGCATGGATGGGGCCGGCTATGACACCTCGGTGCGGGGCGTGGCAGCCTTCAGCCTGCTCGGCTGGCTACCAGACCCGATTTATTCCCCCTTGCTCGCGCGCGATGAACCGACCCTGGCAGACATCGTGATTCATGAGACGACGCATGCCACCGTGTATCTCGCGGGGCGTTCGAGCTTCAATGAGGGCTTTGCCACCTTCGTCGGGAATCAGGGGGCCTTGGCCTATTTTGCTTCGCTGGGGCCGGGGGGCCGGGAGGCCTGGCTGGCCGCGCGGGCCGCCCAGGCGGACACGCGCACCTTCACGGCGTTCGTGGAGGAGGTCTCACAGCGACTCGAAGCGTTGTATGCCTCATCGATTCCTCGGGACGAGAAACTGCGCCAACGGGAGGCCGTCTTTGCCTGGGCGCAGGCGCGATTTCGGCAATCCTACGCGGTCAAGATGCAGGGGCACGGCTTTCGCCACGTGTCCGCGGGCCGTTTCAACAATGCCGTGTTGTCGGCTTACCGAACCTACTATCGTCGCCTGGATCGGTTTGAGCGGGCGCACACCAGGTGTGGCGGCGATCTTCGTCGCACGATTGCATTCTTTCGGGACCAGGTGGCCCAGGCCCCCGACCCAGAGGGCTTCCTGGAACGCTGGATCGCGCCGTGACCTACTCCGCGGCCCCTGCGGCGACAGGTTCAGTGAGCCTCCCTCCCGCCGCCCCTCGGCGGCGGCTTGAAGCCGCTCTTCTGGGTCTGACCTCGCTACTGTGGTGCGCGTTTCCGGTCAGGGCCGAGCCCGCTCCGCCGACTCCGTCCACTCGGATGCCTCCCGTCCTGCAGCCTCTGACGGCGCGTGTTCAGTTACAAACCTGTCGCCACGCAGGCGTTCGGGTCTGGTGGGTGCGACTGCCACCTGGGGCCAAGGTGCGCCCCGTGGCGGCGACGCCCGGGGCCTCGCTTCCTGATTGGTTGAAGCGCGTCGGCGGCGTGCTGGCGATCAATGGCGGCTATTTCAACCATTCGGACGGGGTGGCCGTGTCCCATGTGGGGACGGACGGTCACTGGTTGACCCATCCAGAGCGCAATCGCGCTCTGCTCCGCAATCCGCATCTGCGGGGCCGACTGGATGCGGTGCTGACGCGTCGGGTCGCCTGGTTCGATACAGGGACAACCTGGCTGATCCGCGCGTGGGCTGACGCCCCGACCCGTTGGGTCCACGCCTTGCAGGCGGGCCCACAATTGCTTCCTGAACTCGGACTGGCCGAGGAGGCGTTTCGTTTCCGTGGCCCGACGGGTTGGCGTGACGGCATTCAGAGCCAGCAGCCTGCGGCGCGCTCCGCGCTGGGGCTGCGCCCGGACGGTGGCATGATCTGGGCCGTGGCCTCCGCGCCTGGCCTGACGGTGCGGCAAATGGCCGACGTGATGCGCCATTTGCAATGCCAGGCCGCCATGGCCCTGGACGGTGGCGGCTCCAGCACGCTGGCCTGGCGCGAGGGCGCCGTCGTCCGGCGTCTGGTGGGGGTTGGAGGAGCCCCCCGGCCACTGCCGTCTGCGCTGGTGTGGGATGACCCACGCTGGCAGGTCCAGCTGGTCGCCGGTTGTGCCCCTTGACCGTATGGACGGGTGCCTTAGCCCGCCACCGTGTCGCGCCGCCGCCGCGCGTTTTCTGCCAGCGCGTTCAGGCGGGCTGCGGGGCCATTCACGCCGCAGGCACCTCCCGATGGCGCCGTCTCGGGTTTCGGCCCGCAGCCAGTGCATACCTCCGCGGGACGATCCAGGATGCAGTCCCCGGCGTCTTCGAGCCATTCAAGGTAGCGGTTGGCCATGTCACGGCTCAATGAAAACGCCTGAGCCACCTGGAAGTTGGTCGCCTTGGGGTTGTTCTGAAGAAACTGGCGGAGCGCTTCGAGCATGGGGTAATACCGGGGCTGAGGCGCCTGGGGGGCGCCGTGATCGCGGTTACGCAAGTGTCTGTCGACTTGCCCCTATCCTATACCCCGTATGCGTTCCCGTGTCTTGCTGGCTTCCTTGCTGTTGGTTCCGATGCTGGGCGGTTGTTTTCCGCGGCTGGCCCACTACGAGGACTCACCAGCGCCTCCGGCTGACGGGGTCGAATTTGCCTTCGAGCCGGAACGGGGATCCGTCCCGGTCGAGCGCGTGGTGGCCTTCGCGTTGACCATCAATCCGGGCCTGCGACCGGATGAGGCCAGGCGGCAGGCCTCGGCCATGGTGGCGAGGGCGGCTCAGCACAAGGTGCCGACCCATCTGTTGGTGTCTTTGATTGCCACCGAGTCTGCCTTCAACCCGCTGGCGCGTTCCCCGGTGGGCGCGCAGGGGCTCGGGCAACTGATGCCCGCGACGGCACGCGAAATGGGCGTGCGCGATCCCTTCGACGTCGAGGAAAATATCGACGGCACGGCGCGCTACCTGGCCTGGCTAGCGGGGTTCTGGCGTCAGCATCCGCAGCGTTGGGAACTGGTTCTGGCGTCGTACCTCGCCGGCGTGGGCACCGTCTCCCGCCAGCAGAAGGCGGGTCAACCCTTCACCCGGGAGCAAGTGAGCTACATCAACCGGATCTTTCGCTTGTCCGGGCGCGTCTAAGCGGCAAGTCGACTGGGTATGAGAAGAGCGGGATGGACCTCATGGCGCGGCGCCGACGGTCGGGGGTCTTGGGATCGCAAGCGTGAGGAACGCCTTGGACGCTGAAGAACCTCTCAATCTATGGTTGCCTGATGCCGATGGCCCCGCGCTCGACCTGTCGAGCCACCAGGCCATCAGCGACGCCGTATTGCGCGCGATTCGCACCTCCGACAAGGAGGTGGCCCGGCTGGTCAACCACCTGGTCCAGGTGGGCCAGCACTACTCGGCAGCCCGGTGCCTCGAGATTTTGGCCCAGCATCGCCTCGGGCTCGACCTGACGGGCGACGAACTGTTGAACTATCACTTTCCCGGGTTTGGGTCGTTCCACCAGGTGATCTACGACTTGCTGCGGGCCGGCGCCCTGTATCACAGCTCCGGGCGGCAGCGCACCAGCCGCGCGGCGGTGCGTCGGGCCCTGCTCTTCGTGGAGGAGGCGATTCGCAACATCCGGGGGCTCGACCGGGTCGATAACGGGGAGATGGTCTGCCTCGGCATCGCGTTCGAACTGGCCGGCCATTGCTGCGTCGCTCTCGACGATTCGGATGGAATCGACTATTATCACGCAGCCCAGAGGTATTGGGGGCAAGCGGCTCGGATGCGTCCGGAAGCCCTGTTTCAATGGGCCTATCATCCCGTCACGCAGACCGTGATTCGCTGTCTGGGCCCGGTGGTGGAGATTCGCCCCGTGCAGGAAATTCCCCCGGACGAGTTGTTTGCTGCGGATTACACCACCCGCATCGACACCGCTCGCCGTCTGTTGGCTTGAGCCCGAGGAACGTCGATTGGAACTGTGGGAGGAGGACCTTTACGAGCTTCTCAACGTGGAGGAGAGCGCCACGCCGGAGGAGATCAAGAAGGCCTACAAGAAACTCGCCATCGAGTTGCACCCCGATCGCTTCCCGGATGACCCAGAGCGACGTGATCAGGCCACCGTGCAGTTCGGGAAGATCACGAATGCCTACAACATTCTGAAGGATGAGGAAGAGCGAGCCGAATACGATTTTGCTCGTCGCCTCGGCTTTGCCAGTGCAGGCCCGCCTCCGGGTGCCAAAGGTGGGGCGTCCGGGGGGCGTGTGGCCTCCGGGGAGGATGAAGGCGTCCTGAGTGAGGCGCGCAAGAATCAGGCCATCAACCAGTTCGACCTTGGCAAGAACGCTCACATGAACAAGTCCTGGGCCAAGGCCATTCAACACTACAAGGAGGCGGCACGGCTGGACCCGTCAGTGGCTGACTACCATGCCTTCCTGGGGCTGGCCTACATCCAGCAGGGGTTGAAAACCCCCGCTCAGAAGGCCCTCGAGCAGGCTTACAAAATTGACAAACGCCATAAAATCGTTCGCCAGTACTATATCGCGCCGGGCGAAGAAAAGCAGAAAAAGGGGGGGCTGCTGGCCGCCATCATGTCGCTGTTTGGTGGCGGCAAGAAGGATGCCAAGGGCAAGAAGGGCAAGGGCAGCGCCAAGGGGCGGGCCGCCGGCAAGCGATAGACGGGGTGGACGCTACTGGCGCAGGGTGCCTGAGCGCATGATCGACACCAGCAGCCACAATGCCATCAACGCCGATACCGAAAAGATGGCCAGGCTGAGGACCGGATAGCCCAGCAGACGATAGGTGGTCGGCGCGTGCATCACGATGGCCGCGCCCATGATCATGGCGGCCACCAGCAGCGAATAGCTGATCTTGTTGCCGATCACGGCGATGGTGCGCTGCAGTTGTTCGGTGCCCAGTAGGTTGTGCTCGAAGCGCAGTCGCCCTGCGTTGAGCTGGGTCAGGATATCGTCGAGTTGACGAGGGGTGCGCACCGCAATGTTGCGCCAATCGATGGCCGTTCGGGCCAGTTCCTGTCGGTTGAGTTGCGCGAAGAACTGGTCTGTCAGGGTCTGCATGATGAACGGTTCCGCGACCTTGATCAGCATGTACTCCTCATCCAGTTGCCGATTGATGCCTTCAATCGTGACGAATACGCGGGCCATCATCAGAAAACTGGGCGGCATCCGCACGCGATACTGGACCATCAGGTTGAGGATCTGCTGCAGCAGTTGACCCACCTCGACCTCTTTGATGGGCTTGCCCAGCACCGAGCGCAGCAGGTGGTCCAGTTCCGTGGCGAGGGCGTGCCGATCGATGTTGCGGCTTGGCTGTCCATACTCGAGGATGCGTTCGGTGGCGCGTGCGGCATCGAACTGGACGATCGCCAGCAGGAAGTCGATCAGCAGGTCACGTGAGCGGGGGTCGAGGCGTCCCACCATGCCGAAGTCGATGATGACGATTTCAGGGCGATTCAGTTTCCAGTCCCAGCGCACCATCAGGTTGCCGGGATGAGGATCCGCGTGGAAGAAACCGTCAACGAAAATTTGTTGCAGGAAGACGTTCGTGATGGTCTGGGCCAGCACCTTCTTCTGCTCGACACTCAAACTTAACGGGGGCGCACTGCCCAGGGGCGGCTGGTAACCCGGGAACAGGGTCGAGATCTTCACGCCTTCGACAAACTCGAGCGTCAGCATGCGGTGTCCCGAATAGTCCCAGAACACGCGCGGGGTGGACACCTGCTTGGCATAGTGCTTCTTGAGGGAAACGCCGATGATCTCGGTGTTGGTGCCCTCGCGGGTAAAGTCCATCTCCCCCCGAATCACCCCCGCGAATTCCTCGACAATCTCCTGGATGTTGTAAAAACGCGCCCATTCGAAGTTCTTGCTCAGCGTGCGCGCGAAGTCTTTCAGCAGCGCCAGGTCCGCTTCGACCACACCTTCCACGCCCGGTCGCTGCAACTTCACGATGACCTGTTGCGGCTTTTTGATCTCCGGGTCATAGATGGTCGCCTTGTAAACCTGCCCGATGCTGCCTGCTGCGAGGGGAAACGGGTCGAATTCCTGAAAAATCTCGCGCGCGGCAGAAACCTCCGCCTCGCCCAGATTGCGTTCCTTGATCTTTCCGTTCCATTCTTCCAGCAGAACGGCTTCCATCTGGGACCAGTCAATCGCCGTGACCTTCTCCTGGAGTTTGGAGAGTTCCTGGATGTAGGCCGGCGGTAAGAGGTCGGCTCGGGTGGAGAGCACCTGGCCCAGTTTGACGAAAGTGGGCCCAAGTTCTTCCAGGACGGTCCGGAACACCTGCGGCAGCGGCAGCCGCAGTTCGACCTCATCGCCTTCGTCCGTCAGATTTCGCGCGGTGACGACGTAACGCGAGAGTCGGCCGCGCAAGGTGGCAGGAAGAAAATCCACCAGGCTGAGGTGATACAGCAGGGTGTCGAGCCCGTGCTTGAAAAGAATCGACGCGATCTCGGAGCGGCGCTGGGCAGGCGTCGGGGCAGCAAGGGCAGTCTTGAACTCGGCCATGGCGCAATCTCGGGAGCAAACGGGACGGGCCCCCAGTCTACCGCACGCGCCCAGGCCCTGGCTGCGGCGAGGCGCACACCCCCATAAGAAAAGGCCCGCTCCTTCCCACGAAGTGGCGGGCCCGCGAGGGCGTTGGCGATATCACCGGGGGACTGCGGAGGCGTGCTGCCCTTCGCTTCCTCGCAAGGGCGTCTAGCAGGCGCTCAATGCCACCGACGATTGCTTCTCACGGATGGCGTCCAGGAGAATCTGCGCACCATCCGCGGAGCAAGCCGCAAAGACCGTGGTGGCGTCCACGCCCAGTTCGGTGGCGAGTTCCTGGAACACCGCCCGACGGCGGGCCTGCCGACGGTGATACCGCAGACCGGCCACGGCATCGTCCGGAGCAAAGCGCTCCATCGTCTCATCGATGCTCATCTCCAGGTGTTGGGCCAGCTCGCGATACGCATCCTGGTAGGTGGTATCGAGTTCAGGGCAGACGAAAGACAACATGTTGCGCATGGGACGCCTCGCTTGCAGACGGTCAGATGATTAAGAAAAGGTCACCAGTTTAACCGGGTATTAATCTTATACCCCATCTTAAGGAAATCTTGCGTGTTTTTTTCCATGTTCTTCTGTTTTTCTCAATGGCGCCGCGTTTCCCTTCGCCTTTCGACGGAACGGCGCGATGACGGCTCATTGAACCGTGCGTGAGTCATAGACAACCAACCAGGCCCGATCTACCATGCCCTCAGGAAGTCGGACTGCGGCCCATCGCGACGAGACGAGCGATGGAAGAGTGAGGTGCGTCGTGGCGGGGAAGTTCGTTCACCTTCACGTGCATTCGGAATACTCCCTGCTGGATGGGGCCAATCGCACCTCCAAGCTGGTTAAACGGGTCGCGGAACTGGAGCAGCCGGCGATCGCCCTGACGGACCACGGCGTGATGTACGGGGCCCTCGAGTTTTACTGCGAGGCCAAGAAAAAAGGGGTCAAGCCGATCATTGGCTGTGAACTCTACATCTGCAAAGACCGCCGTGATCGCAGCAGTCACGGCAAGCAAAGCCCCAATCGAACCTTCCATCTGATTGCGCTGGTCAAGGACCGCACGGGTTACCGAAACCTGGTGAAGATGGTCAGCAAGAGCCATCTCGAGGGTTATTACTACAAGCCGCGGGTGGACTACGAACTGCTGGAGGCTCACCACGAGGGCCTCGTGTTGCTATCGGGTTGTCTTGGCTCCGAGATTCCCCAAAAAATCCTGGCGGGCGACGTGGATGGCGCCTACGCGCGTGCCGAATGGTTCAAATCGCTGCGTGGTGACGATTTTTATTTCGAACTCCAGGACCATGGTTTTGACGAGCAAGCGCGGGTCAACAAGGTGCTGCGGGAGTTTTCCAAGGAACTCGGCGTCAAGCTGGTGGCCTCGAATGATGCCCACTACACCTGCCACGAAGACTACAAGACGCACGACGCGCTCGTCTGCATCCAATCGGGCAAGCTCCTCTCAGACCCCAACAAGCTCTACAAGACCGACCAGTTTTACATCAAAAGCGACGGGGAGATGCGGGCCCTGTTCGCCGACGCGCCGGAGGCGGTGGAAAATACCCTCGAAATTGCGCGCAAGTGCAATCTCATCATCGAACTGGGGCGGCCGCAGTTGCCTCAGTACCCGCTGCCGGAAGGCTTCACCGAGAGCAGCTATCTCGCCCACCTGACCTGGCAGGGCGCAGAGAAGCGCTATCCGGATCTCACGCCCACCATTCGTGAACGGGTGCAATACGAACTCGACATGATGACCCGGATGGGCTTCCCCGGTTACTTCCTGATCGTCTGGGACTTCATTCACTGGGCCAAGTCCAACGGCATCGAGGTGGGGCCTGGACGCGGTTCGGCCGCCGGCTCGATCGTGGCATTCTGCCTGGGCATCACCGACCTGGATCCATTGCCATACAACTTGCTGTTCGAGCGTTTTTTGAATCCCGAGCGGGTCAGCATGCCTGACATTGACGTCGATTTTTGCATCGAACGTCGGGGCGAGGTCATCAAATACGTCCAGGACAAGTATGGCCACGACAAGGTGGCGCAGATTGTGACGTTCGGGACGTTGGGCGCCAAAGCGGCCATCAAGGACACGGGGCGTGTCCTGGAGTTTCCCTTCTCCGAGACCAACCGTCTCTGCAAGTTGGTGCCCCCCGAACTGGGCATCACGCTGGAAAAGGCCACGGAACAGGGCACCGAGCTGGATGGGGCAGCCAAGGCCGATCCGCAGGTTGGCGAGCTGATTTCGCTGGCCCGTAAGCTGGAAGGATACGTCCGCAACACCGGCATCCATGCTGCGGGTGTCGTCATCTCGCGCGATCCGCTCGACACGCTGGTGCCGCTCCAAAAGGCCGGCAAGGATGACAGCGGGTTCGTCGCCACCCAGTACGAGCAGAAATACCTCGAAATGATGGGCCTGCTCAAGATGGACTTTCTGGGGCTGCGCAATCTCACGATGATTGCCAAGGCCCTCAAGTTCATCAAGCAATTCCGGGGGCTGGATATCGACTGGGCCCTCGTGCCGCTGGACGATCCCAAAACCTATGAGCTGCTGTGCAGTGGGGATGCGGTCGGCATCTTTCAGCTGGAATCGGAGGGCATGCGCAAGCTGGTGGCTCAGCTTCAGCCGAGCACGTTTGAAGACCTGGCCGCGCTGCTGGCCTTGTATCGCCCGGGCCCCTTGCAATCGGGCATGGTGGACGGCTTCATCAATCGCAAACACGGGCGGGAGGCCATCGATTATCCGCACGACAGTCTTGAGCCGATTCTCAAGGATACCTACGGGACCTGCCTGACCGGGGACACCCTGGTCCGGGATGCCATTTCGGGCAAGCACGTCAGGCTCGACGCGATTCGCGGTCGGGATCACATGCTGGTCGAAGGAGTGGATGATGCGCTCACCCCGAGTGTCGCGCGGGTCACACACTTTTTCGACCAGGGCGTGAAGGCGGTCTGGGAACTGGTGACGGTTGATGGTCGCCAGATCAAGGCCACTGCCGACCACCGCTTCTTGACGGCCCAGGGGTGGCGAGAACTGCAGGACCTGCGGCCTGGCGACCTGATTGGAGCCCCCGTGGCCACCTACCTGCTGGATGATTATGCGTTCCAGGCCAAAACCAGGTTCCAGGTGGGAGGGTTGCGGGCCTTCGATGCGCTTTTCCGCGAACTCGACCCGGAGAGTTCGGCCATCCGCGTGGCGCCCGCTGGGGAGGCCTCTGAACTGGAACGCCTGTCGCGGGTGCGCTGGGTGTCGATTGCCACTATCACACCGGCCGGGCGGGAGCGGGTCTACGACATCACCGTCGAGGGCATTCACAACTTCGTGGCCAATGGCCTCTACGTCCATAACTGCATCTACCAGGAGCAGGTCATGCAGATTGCGCAGGTCTACAGCGGTTACTCGCTGGGCCAGGCCGATCTCCTGCGGCGCGCGATGGGCAAGAAGAAGCCCGAGGAAATGGAAAAGCAGAAGGGCATTTTCCTGGCCGGCGCCACGGAAAAGGGCCACCCGTCCGACAAGGCCGAAGCCCTGTTCGACAACCTGGCCAAGTTCGCCGAATACGGGTTCAACAAGTCCCACTCGGCGGCTTATGCGGTGGTGACCTTCCGGACGGCCTATCTCAAGGCCCATTTCCCGATCGAATACATGTGCGCCCTGCTGTCCAGCGTGATGGGGACGCAGGAAAAGGTCCAGCTTTACATCCATAACTGTCATCAGATGGGTATCGATGTGGCTCCGCCAAATGTGAATGCCTCGGAAGTGGACTTCACCATCAAGGAGGGCCGCATCCGGATTGGCATGGCCGCGATCAAAAACGTGGGGACCGGGGCGGTGGAGTCGATTCTTGAGGCGCGCGAGCGGGTGGGGGAGTTTGTCGACTTCTATCAGTTCTGCGAAGAAGTCGACATGAAAGCGGTCAACAAACGCTGTATCGAATCCCTGATCAAGGCAGGAGCCTTCGATGAATTGCCCGAACGTCCCCATCGCGCCCAGTTGCTGGCGGCTTTGGATGAGGCCGTGGAGCGGGCGGCGCGGCAGCAACGGGAGAAGGCCTCCGGACAGATCTCACTCTTTGCTGTGGTGACGGAAGCCTCGAGTGACAACGCCTTTCAGGCCCCGAAACCGAAATTGCCCACCGTTCCCCCGCTGGCCCCTGACGAGGCCTTGGCCCTCGAGAAGGAATTGCTGGGCGTTTACGTCAGCGGCCATCCGCTGCAGGTGTTTGGCTCCAAGCTGGCCATGTACAGCACCCACGTCCTGGCCGAGGTCGAAGAGGTGAGCGATGGCGCCGCCGTCGTGGTGGGAGGTCTGCTACTGGCCACGCGCAAGGCCGTCACCAAGAAGGGCCTGACCATGATGAGCGGTGTCCTGGAGGACCTGACAGGGTCCATCGAGGTCGTCTTCTTCCCGGAATGCTACGAGAAGCACGCCTTGCTGCTGAGGGACGACGCCAAGTTGCTCGTGAAGGGGAAGTTCTCCAATCGGGATGACGAACGCAAGATTCTTGCGGCCAGCATCAAGCCACTCGCGCATTTGCCGATCCTGCATCTTGATTTGCCGGAGGATGTGGAGGGGGGAGGATTACTGGCCATGAGAAACCTGGTCGCCGCGCATCCTGGCGATACCCCCTTGGTGTTCCATTTTCCCCATCGCGCCGAGGTCGTGCTCGCCGGGGAACCCTTCCGCGTCGACCCGAACGAGCAACTGCTGTTCGAGTTGAAGCGCATGTTGGGAGTCCCGGCGGTGCGCCTGGAACAGGCGGAACCCATGCGTGAATTGGCCGTTTCCTCCTGACCCTGCTACGCTCGTCGAAGCCCCGCTCGCTCGACACCGGAGGGACATTCGGGGCTGCCAACCGTCGGACGACGCCAGCACTGTTATCATGACCTGGCAGGTCGACCTGGAGGAACATGCGCGTGAACATCGGTATCGCGGGCCCCATGGGGGCGGGCAAGACCACCGTGGCGGAACGCCTCGAGGCGGAACACGGCTACGTCCGCATGAGTTTGGCCACGCCTTTGCGTTACCTCTCCACGCTCCTGTTGGGGCGTGCCATCGACAAGAAGGTCGATCGGGCCGTCTTGCAACGGGTAGGCGGGGCTGCCAGGTCACCTGCCTGGCGTGGCATCGATACGCCTTATGAGCCCGCACGCCGGGAACGAGTCGACGCGCTGGCCCATCACCTGTTCCCGGAGGCACCACCAGAACGGATTGAGGCCCTCTATCGCGCCCTGTATCAGGAGGGCTATGCCTACGGCTGGGGGGACCCGAACTACTGGCTGACGCGTTGGCGGCGAGACTTTCTGCGCCAGACCAAACCCGTGGTGGTGGACGATTTGCGCTTTCCGATCGAGGGCGATTGGTTGGGGCGTTGCGGCTTTTTTCTGGCGTTCCTGGAAGTTCCTCTGGCCGAGCGTCAACGCCGCATCATCCAGCGTGACGGCGCCTGGGACCCGGCTTGGAGCCTGGATGCCACCGAGGCCTTGGTGGATGACATTCCCATCCACTGCAAGGTCGATGGCACTGGGGCCCCGGAACGGGTCGAGTCGGCTGTCCTGATGCAGGCCCTGGAGTGGTCGCAGAGGCGTTTCACGGCGTCGGACCGCGCCGGGATGCTCAAGGCGCAGGCTGCAGGGTCGCGCCAGGGTAATAATGGCTGAGAATCTGGCTGGCGCTGTAGCCACCTTCTGCCAGTCGGCGGGCGCCCCACTGCGACATGCCGAGGCCGTGGCCCCAGCCGCGCCCGGCAAAGGCGAATTCCGTGGGCTTGCCGTTGGCGTGGCCGCGTGGCGCCAGATTGAAGAGCGTGCTGGCGAGTCCAGCCGCCGTGCGCAGCGTTTCCCCTGAAATGGTGGCGGTGCCGAGGGTGCCCACGACACGTACCGTGCGCACGCGGCCCGAATAGGAGCGAGAGACCGGCTGGAGTTCCCGTAGCCCCCCGACGCGCACGCCCCGATTCGCGAGTCGGTTGGCCAGGGTGGCCGCCGGCACGTTCTTGTACCAGGTGAAGTGTGGTGAGTTCTGGTCATAGTCCGGCACCGCCCGGATGTGATCCAGCTTTTGGATCCAGACGTCCTCGCTGTTCTCGGTGTAGCCGCCTGAGGAGGCGTGGAAAAAGGCCGGCAGGACCCGCCCATTTTGCATCAGCACGATGCCCCGTGTGCCGGCCACGGCTTGATTGGTGGATGCCGCCTCGATTCCCACGCCCCGATAGACCTGGCACTCATCCGTGTCGCAAACGTCGTAGCCGCGACGCCCGTGCTTGTTGAGGTTGGCGAGGGCATAGGAGCGCGCGGCGATCGCCTGACACGACAAGGCCTCCATCGGCCAGGTCGCCGACATTTCCGACGGCACCACGCCATTGAGGTAATTCTCGAGATCGGTCCGATTGATCACCACCAAGCCTGTGTTCCCCGCGCGCAACTCCAGGTTACCTCGATACCAGCGTGGCCCGGCGAAGACCAGCGGAACGGTATTTTCGGCCGCCGTGCCGATGATGTAGCCCACCTGACCGAGCGTCACGGCCTGACCGCGGGGGCCCTGCAAACGCACCTGTCCGGCCTGAACTGACGCCGACCAGCCTTGCAGGGCGTCCATCTTGCCGATCGCCTGTCCCTGCGCATTGAAAATCTGCGCGGGCGTGGAGGCGGCCACCACGGCGCGGGACACGCCATCCAGAACCCCGACGCGCAACTCGGCCGGCATGGCCTCAGCCGCACCGGTGGCTGTTGAGAACAGTACGAGCCCCAGCAGGGCGGAACGGGATAACACGGGCATCGTCATCGTTGAATCAGCGGCAGCCAAGCGTCCAGCAGGGCCATCTCGGTGAGTGGACCAGCCTGTCGCGCTGTCGCGAGATCGCCCAGACTCCGCAGGGCGCCTTGTAGCCTTTCCAGCTCTGCTTCGGAAAGACGCGCTTCCGGCGAAAGGGTGGCTTCCAACTGGGTCACGACGCGCGCGACGGCCTCCGCGCTGAGCGGGGCTTGCCAGCCCTCGTCGGCAAGCAAGCGTGAGATGGCTTGTTCGGCTGTTAGCGTCGGCATGACTTCATCTTAATTTGCGGAGGGGGGCAGTTCAAGGCGGCGGGTCACACGTCCAACGGGCCGCCGGCCTACCGTTCAAGAGGCGATCGGGCCGAGTCTGGGAAATGGCCAGAAACGAAAGACCGTCTGGCCAATCACGTTGCGAATCGGGAGTGCCCCCCAGACGTGGCTGTCCTGACTGTTGTTGCGGTTGTCCCCCATCACGAAAACAGCGTCCGAGGGAATGCGGCCCTCCGGCATGCCCAGTCGCTCCCAATCGGGGTCGGGGTAGCGGGGCGCCTCCAGGATGTATGGTTCCTTGAGCAGGCGCCCGTCGATGAAAACCCGGCCATCGCGGATGTCGATCGTCTCGCCTGGTAGTCCGACGACGCGCTTGATGAAGGCGTTGCCATTGCTCATGGCGCGCGGCGGCGGCGTGAAGACCACAATGTCTCCGCGCTCGATCGGGGCAAACAGGTAGGTCAGTTTTTCGACAATCAGGCGATCGCCAACCTCCAACGTCGGCAGCATCGACTCCGATGGAATGAAGCGAGCCTCGGCCACGGTGGCGCGCACGAAAAGCGCCAATGACACCGCGATGACGAAGGTTTCGATGTACTCGCGGTTCTTGCTCTTGGGGGCCTTCCAGTAAGCGACAGCCCGTCGCCACAGCGTGTTGGACGGCGGCGGAGGGGGCGGCAAAGATGGGCTGGTCGCCTCGTCCGGTCCGAGATGGTAGGTTTTTTCGCTCACGCGTGGTCCTCAGTCTGGAGTTTACGGAGCGATGCCGGTCGGGGTCAAGTGTGGGGCCCCTTGGGGGGCGGCCATCCAGAGTGCGCTGCCGAGCCCGAGGGCCAGCACCAGCTGCAGCAACTTTCGCCTCCGCTGGCGTCCACTCGGCGGGAACAGCAGGGTCAAGGAGGCTGCCCCGAGGATTACCAGACCGGCCAGCCGCAAGCCCTCGACCACGCGCAGGCCAGACTGGAAGTAAACACTCCAGCTACCGGCCCCAACGGCCAGCAGGAAGAGCGGAGCCGCCAGGCGAGCCAGCAACTGGCCCGCGTGCTGCACATCGAGTGAGGCCAGGCCTCCACCGGTCCGGCGTTCGGTGAAAAGGCCGGTGGCCAATCGGGCCTGCAGGCACAGGACTGCCGCCACGAGTGCCAGGCTGCCGAGGATGTCTCGGAGGCGCCCCCAGTAGGCGGATACATCGGCGCCGGCACGGGGCGCACCGTAAAATTGTCCCCAAGCGGCAGGGGCCCACTCGGGCCAGCTGATGCCGAACAGGACCATCAGGCTGACCAGGATGCCCAGCGGGGCGATGCTGAACCAGGCTGACATCACCAGAAAGAGCCCCAGAACACCCAGCACGAGGGTGTCTCGAATGGGGGCGTAGGGGGCATCCCCCACCACGCTCAGCAGGACGGCGCAGAGCGCCGTGACGGCCAGGCTGATGCGACCCAGCGCAGCAATCCCGGGTCGAGGCCAGGCACTCCAGAGCAGATAAAGTGCCAGCGCGCCGGCTGTTCCGACCAATCGCAGGTCACTCAGGAAGATCGCGAGGGTGCCGCCGGACTCAGCCAAGGTCCTGCCCCCCCCAACCCGTCAGGGCAAACACCTCGAGCGGCTCCTGGCGGCCTTTGATGGTCACGATGCCCAAGGGCCTCACGCACGCGCGCTCGGCGACGAGGTCGTAGGTGCTACGCCCCAGAATGATGTCGGTGTGGTAGACCTTGTTGAGGGCCTCCAGGCGAGAAGCCGTGTTGACGGCGTCCCCGATGACGGTTCGCTCCTGTCGGGCGGGGCCTCCGATCATGCCCTCGATGACCTTGCCACTGCTGATGCCGATGCGGCATTTGAGCGGTAATTTCCCTTCGCTGAGCCATTTTGATTGCAGGGCCGCGAGGTCTGATTGCATCCGCAGGGCGGCCTGGGTGGCCAGGCCCGCGCCTTCGGCTTGTTCTTGCTCCCAGACCACCAGCATCGCGTCACCGATGTACTTGTCGATCCGCCCCCTGAATTGTTCAACTACCTCGGCCATGCCGGCGAAGTATTCATTCAGCAGCGCCACCACGGCTTCCGGCGGGAGGCGTTCCGCCATCGAGGTGAAGCCTTCCAGGTCGGAGAACAGCACCGTCACATCACGATAGGCGCCTCTGACCGGCAGAGGCGCCTCCGAGAGATTCGACACAGGAACCGGGCGTCGCCAGATGCGCGTGGGAGGCCTCCTGGCTTCAGAAGCCGATGCCCATCGTGGCGGACACGGCACCCCCGCGGATAGCCGGCAGGTCTGTCCCTGCCCCCACATTGAGCTGAACCCAGCGGGTCTGGATGCCCAGGCCCGCCGTGTAAAACGGCGCGTAACCGAATTGCTGCGTGCCCAGACGCAGGGCGAGTGGGCCGAACAGCTTTTCGAATCCGAGGGACAGCACCGGCCGGTTGGGCAGGTCCAGACCGGTGATGATCGGCGCATCAAGACCCGCCGTCAGGAGAATGTCATTGACCAGGAAGCCAGGGCCCTTGCCCTCCAGTTGCGGGGTGAAGGCCAGGCCCGCCCGCACGGCGAACGGCTCCGCCACCCGGAAGGCGACATTCTGCGGCGCGCCATCCTGAACCAAGGACAAGGGGGTCGTCGTCGAACTGGGGTTGAAGACGTACTTGTAGTTCACCCGCTGGGCGTTCCAGAACAGCACCGGGTTTACCAACGTCAGGCCCAGCGACCACCAGCGATCGATTCTCAGGTGCGCGCCCACGTCAGCAGCCACGCCGGTGTTGGCCGGCGTCAAGCTGGAAAAGTTGACGGTGGTCTTGGGCAAGCCTTTAGTCAGGAAGCCCTGCACGGACCCCAGCAGGTCCCCGATCGTGGCGAGGTTGGTGCCGTCCTGTTGGAAGGCGGCGATCGAGTTCACCAGGGCCGTCACTTCCTGGTCCATGTCCAGCGAAATCGCCGCGGAACCGGCCAGCGGATTGAAGCTGGCGCCGCTGGGACCACCCGGCAAGGGCAAGGATGGAACGACACCCGCCAGCAAGCCACTGCCGCTTTGCAGCACCTTGCCCGTCACGCCGACACTCAGCTGGGCGTCTGGAAAGCGTTCGGAAAATGCCCCGGGCAGCGGAAACTGCTGCGCATAGGTGGCCGCCACGGCACCCGTGGTGCCGGTCATCGTGGTGGCACTGAAGCTCTTTTTGGTGCCGCTGGTCTTGTTTTTCCCGTCGATGATGAAGGACTTCATGTTCTTTTCCAGGGCCCCCCGCAGGTCACCGACGCTCTTGTTCAGCGCGGTGGTGTCCCCGGTCAGGCCGGCGGCGGCTCCCGCGCCGACGCCTTGGGCTGCGCTGACGATCTCCGAGAAGCCATTCTGGAGCACCAAGCCATTGATGTCCTGCGCGAAGTCACTGCTCAGATTGAGCCCGGCCACGCCGTTCACGTTGCCGTAGACGCGCAGGGCCAGGCTGCCCGGCCCCACCTTGCCCAGCGAAATGCCGAACGGTTCGATCAGGGCCCGGGCCTGGATGTTCAGACCATCCGCACTGCCCAGTTTCCCCAGCAGGCTGTCATTTCCGTTGCCGAGCAGGCCGCCGAGGGCCGTGAAGCCCCCGCTGGCCGCGCCCAGCAAGGGGGTTAGTTGCCCCACGCCGAGCACGGTGTTGCTCACCGAGACGCCCAGGGTGGGCAGGAACAACCCGAAGTTCTGGCTGTTGGCCACGGCTGCGGGGTTCCAGTAGACCAGCGAACCGTTGGCGGCGTAGCCGACCGAATTTCCGCCCATGCCCAGCGTTCTGGCGTCATACACCGGGATCGAGGCCTGCGCGGGGGTGGCCAGTCCACTCACCAGCAAGGTGGCCGCCAGGGGAACGGCAAAAAGAGTTGAGTGACGCATAATGCGGATCGTTTATCCTTCCTGAGTGCCACGCGGTCGAATGGGTGCAACGCGCAGCCGAGACGGTGCCTTGCCCCGGTGACTGATATCGCAGCGGGGGGCCGGTCAGGGGCGGCAGCGTTCGTGGCGCGTGGCCCCTGACGCGGGAAGTGCCTAGATGTTCTGCGGGCCTTTCGGTCCAGCCGGGCCCAGGTTGCCAGCTGACTTGGCTGGCGCTTCCAGGTCGGTGGTGCTGTCTTCGCTGAAGTCGACCAGGTTGGGCTGCTTCTTGCCATTGACCGTGACTTCGGCCTTGGCGACAATCTTGCCAGCCTTGATGCCCACTGAGGCGTCGAACAAGGTCTTGTCGCCGGCGTCGTCGGCAAACAGCACGAACTTGCCGATGGTGGCGGCATCCTTGGGCATCGGGTCTTCCGTCGCGAAGGAGACCTCCCGCAGTTCAACCTTGAGCGTTTTGTAACTCAGGTCACCCTTCAACATCGCCGACACATCGCCAATGCTCCGGGTGCGGGGCTTGTAGGTGAACTTTCCAGCGGCGTTGATTGCGTACCCTTGGGTGTTGCCCTTGAAAGAGGTAATTTCCGACTCCACCGTTTGATTCGCCTCGTCGACCTTGCTGCTGTAGGTCACTGTCGCCTTGACGCCATTCTGATCGATGGTTTCGGTGACATTGGTGCCCGGCGCAAACTGCTGCAGGCTGTAATTGCGGCTGCCGGCGGCGATCAACGGCGTCGACTTGCTCGAGAGCGCCTTGACCAGTTCGACCCCGCCCATCGCCGTGGCGATTGCGGCGGTCGGCAGGCGCGCGCTGCCCTGCGTCAGGTTGGCGGTTTTGTTGACGCTGGCAAGCGTCGAATTAATGGCGTTGAACGACTCCGTGTTGCAGCCCCAGGTGGCGGCAGTCGAGGAAAGCACGGCGGCGGCCAGGATGGCCCGTTGGATCCCACTCATCGAACTCTGACTCCTTCGAAATGTCGGTAGTTGCCTCACGGTTGGAGACACTGACAGACCAGGTTTCCCACATCCATCTGGAGGAAGGCTCGCATTGGACGTGGTCCACGCCCGTTGCCAAGGCTCCGCCTGCCGGTCAAGAAACGTCGATCATTATCACACATGCTGGGGGTGCTGTAACCACATCGATGGTCGAAGCGGGTGCCGGTTCTGGCGCGGCTTGCCGCCTTGTCCCGTGCTCAGACGGCCGAAAGGACGCTGGCGGGCATCTGCCGGTTGTCAGCCCAGGCCCCACCCTCGCGCGTCACACCGATCAGTCCGATGTCGATGCTCTCGGCAGGGAACAGTGCCACGCCCTTATCCAGCGCCTCCTGCAGGGGCATTCCCTCTGCCAGCCAGCCGTAGACGGTTCGGGCGAGGAATTCCTTGACGATCTCTTCGCCAATGCCCGTGCAGGCGATCGCCCCGGCTGGCCCGGCATAGAACCCACAGCCGACAATCGGCGTGTCGCCCACACGACCGTACAGCATCGGGCTCGAGCCGCCGGTCGAGCCGGCCACGGCAAACAGACCGTTCGCATCCATGGCCACGGCGCCCACGGTGCTGGTCCCGTGCGCCCGGACAACCTCCTGCCAGGCCGTCGGAAAGTTCCACTGCGCCTTGTAGTCAAAGGTGCGCCATTCGTCTTGGAAGTCGTAGGGCGTGTCCGACGCCAAAGCTTCCATGACCCTGGCGTGAATGGCGCGGGCCCGGGGAGTGACTTCCTTGAAAACGGCGTGTCCCAGGGTCCGCGCGAAGCGTTCCGCCCCGTCTCCCACCATGAGCCAGTGGGGCGTATCCAGGACCGCTCGGGCCACCAGAATCGGATTGCGCACGCGTTGCAGCGCCGCCACGGCACCCAGCCGGCCGGAGGAATCCATGCAGGCCGCGTCCATCTCCACGGTCTCGCCGTCCATGCGCAGGCTGGAACCACGACCGGCGTTGAAGCGGCCGTCATCCTCCAGTTTGACCACCGCGGCGACTGCGGCTTCCAGGGCGTCTGCCCCGTCGCGTAACAAGTCCGCGGCGCATGCCGCTGCCGCGTGGCAGCCGTCCAGATTATCGGGGGAATTCCCCACGCCGCCATGCACGGCGATCGCCCACTGTGGCACGATTTGACTCCTTCCTGAAGATGGCCCGGATTGTACCATCCTGCGGGTGTGTCATCATGGCCTGGCGCCGCAGGTGTCCGGCAGGCTGTCCTGGACCCCTTTTCGGGCGGCACCGCTCAGATTGTCAGGGGAACTCCCATGTCGCCCTCGTCGCCATTCCCGTTGGGGGCCTCCGACACGCCTCAATGCCGTGAGGTTCAGCCCGCGCGCTGCCTTCAGGGTGAGCTGGTGGTGCCGGCCGACAAATCGATGTCACATCGTGCTGCTTTGCTGGCGTCGCTGGCGCGGGGACGCAGTCGGGTCGAAAACTTCCTCACCGCCCAGGATTGCCTGGACACCGTGGCCTGCCTGGAGTTACTGGGCGTCCCCGTCAGCTGGGCGGGGCCGACGACCTTGTTGGTGGACGGGGTGGGGCTCGATGGCCTGCGGGAGCCGGCGGATGCGCTTTGGGCCGGAAATTCCGGCACGACGATGCGCCTGCTGGCCGGGGTGGCGGCGGGAATTCCCGGCTTGACCGTGCTGCGGGGCGATGCATCCTTGCTGCGGCGTCCGATGGCCAGAATTCGGGAACCGCTGCTGGCCATGGGGGCTCGGATCGATGGACGTGAGGGCGGACGGTTCCCCCCGCTGGTCATTCGCGGGGGCCCCTTGCGGCCGTTGCGCTGGCGATCGCCGGTGGCGAGTGCCCAGGTCAAAAGCGCGGTCCTGCTGGCGGGCTTGTTCGTGGAGGGCGAGACGAGCGTGTGCGAGCCTGCCATCTCCCGCGACCACACGGAACGGATGTTGACGGGAGCGGGGGTGCCGGTGTGGCGGGAAGGAACGACCGTGGCGCTGCGTGGTCGGGTGACGCCCTCCCCACTGGACTTCCGCGTTCCTGGCGACCTTTCCTCGGCGGCTTTCTGGCTGGTGGCCGCCAGCGTGCTTCCCGGAAGCGAACTGCGAATCCGCGGGGTCGGCGTCAATCCAACCCGTACCGGGGTGCTGGATGTGTTGTTGGCGATGGGTGCCGACATCCGGCGCGAAAATGAGCAGATTGGCGGCGGAGAGCCCTTCTGCGATCTGGTCGTCCGCAGTGCTTGTCTGCGTGGCACCACGATCGGAGGGGAGATCGTCCCGCGCTTGATCGACGAGTTGCCGATTCTGGCGGTGGCGGCCGCCTGTGCGGATGGCCGCACGCTGTTCACCGATGTGGATGAACTGCGGCACAAGGAGAGTGACCGTCTCAGGGCCATTGTTCGCTGTTTCTCCGCGCTGGGCGTGGAGGTGCAAGAAACACCCGAGGGACTGTCCATCCAGGGGGGCGCCCAGATTCTTGGGGGGCAGGTGGCGTCGGGGGGGGACCATCGCATCGCCATGTGCCTCGCGGTTCTGGGATTGCTGGCATCCGGACCCGTGACGGTGGTGGATACGGCCTGTGTGGCCACCAGTTACCCGGCTTTTTTTTCCGACCTTCAGCGGATTGTGCAGC
This sequence comes from Candidatus Sericytochromatia bacterium, assembly GCA_035285325.1. Taxonomy (NCBI): domain Bacteria; kingdom Bacillati; class Candidatus Sericytochromatia; species Candidatus Sericytochromatia bacterium. Next base: position 23,120 of record JAYKJB010000057.1, on the reverse strand, counting down.
GTTGAGGCGACTCAAAGGGATTCCCGCCGGGGTATGAGAGGGCTTGGCGGAACGCTCGCATCCCCTGGAGTGTGAATCGATGGGCCTGTGGCAACGGTTGATGGACCTGGTCGTCCTGGAGAAGGACAAAAAGCCTGATATGCGGCAATTTCGGGCCCGCTTGCTGGAGGCCATGGCGGATGGCATCCTGACCGACCAGGAGGTGGATGATCTTGAGGCGATCAAGGAGAAGTATCGTCTGACGGACGAGGACATCGCTCGCTTCGGTTTCGCGGCCTATCAGGTGGCCTTTCGTGCTGCCTTCGAGAAGGGAAGCTATTCCAAGCGGAAGGAGAAGGAACTGCTTCGCATCGAGAACTACCTCGAACTTTCGGACGACAAGCGTGTGCGGCGGTACAAGCAGCAGATTCGTCGGATGCAGGAATTGCACGAGATCCGCAGCGGCAACCTTCCGGAGATCGAGGTGCCGGGGTATTCCTTCAAAAAGGGAGAGGTGGCGCACTGGGCTGCTCAGGTCGCCTTGATCGAGGGCATCGAGGAGCCGACTGCGGCGGCGGACGCCCCGCCTGCTTCAGCACCAGCTAAGGCTCAGGCGTCGGGAATCCGCTACAAGAAGGAGCCCCTCCCGAATGGCAAGACCGCCAGCCAGGGCAAGCTGATCGCGACCAACCAGCGCCTCATCTATTGGGCGGAGGGCAAGACCTTCCTGCTGGGCAGAGAATTGATTCGCCGTGTGGAGTTTTACCAGGACGGCCTTCACATCGTGGCAGACGCGGGCAAAACGAAGTGGTGCAAACTGCAGACCAAGGGGGACATCGAACTGACGGCCGAGATCATCACGCGCGGGTTGAATCTCCTGACCCCTCGAGACGGGGCGTGACCTCAGCGAAGGCTGGCCAAAAACTCGTCCCAGCGGGTCGCACGTGCAAACGCTGTTTCCTTGTAGATGGGGTCCACCACGCCATTCGTCGGCAGGTAGATCGAGAGGCCTCGCGCGATTTTCCCCTCCTCCCGCGCAGCCCGGGACATGATGATCACCCCGCCCCGATTGAACAGGGTATCTTGGACCCCTGCGCAGGCGGTTTGCAGGGTCGGGTCATCGATGCGTTCCCGCAGCTGCACGATCACCTCGTGCAGGTCGCGGTGGTTGAAGTCGCTCTGGTCAGGGCCGGCGACGTAGAAAGGCTTGACGCTCGCCAGGGCCTTTTTGATGGCCGGAGCGTGCCGGGGCATGGCTGCGAGCAGCGCCTTGCCCAGCTGGTCGACCGCTCGGGTGACCTTGTCGGCCTTGCTCAGGTCGAGGGCGGAAATCGTGAACAGGGCCACCTGCTTGCCCTTTCGCTGCGCGCGCAGCACCAAGTCACGGCTCAGGGCCGCCGGTTCCGCGGGCACCTTGTTGCCGAGGGCGGCCAGGGTTGTGTCGTAATTCATGCCCAGCGCGTAAGAGGAATCTTCGCTGGCCACCATGACCTTGGCCTCATCCCGCAGTTCATAGGCCACCTCCAGTGTGGCCATCAGGCAGGCGTCAAAGGTCAATACGTCGATTTTCTGAGCGCCGCGTCCGCGCTGCAGCGCTTGGGCCAGCTGCGGCAGACGGATCATCGCGTCGGAGCGGTCGTCCTGTGCGATCCCGTAATACCCACCCCCGTGGTTGTTGACGTCCAGCCAGCGCAGGCGGGATGGGTAGTTGCTGAAGGCCTGGCGCATCGCACTGGCCAGGGCCCCTCCGTGTCCGGAGTTGACTTCTCCGCGCTTGCCGACCGGGACCCAGGGGCTCACGACCGCTTCCAGGTTCTGGTCCTGCGTCATGTAGTACCAGCGGGAGTTTTTGGGACCCACATCGTCGGTCAGCACGACCGTGTTGACGGCCGTGTTCGAGCCGGCTTTCTCGAGCACATTGAGGTGCATCGGCAAGGTCACGGCCAGGTTGTTATCGAGCGCCTTGAAGGAGAAAAAGGTCACGTCCTTCGGCTTCTTGGGAACGGGCAGCGCTTTCACGAGGGTGCCGCTTTCATCCTGAGAGATGAAGTTGGCCTTGATCTGGGCGGCAATCTCCGGCGAGTCCGAACGCGTGGTGAGCTCACTCCCCTCGCGTTCCGCGGCGAGCGGAGCCGACGCCGGCGCCATTCCGCAGCCGGTCAGCAAGAGGGCCAGGCTCAACGCCAGGTGGGGCAATGATGATTGGAAGTTCAACCCGGGCCTCACTTCTCTGCGCACAACGGAAGCTTAATCTGTCCTTCAGATTCTTATCCCGCTTTCGGGGCGTACCCTTGCGTGGTTTCTGAAAATGCGGGACCTCACGCGGGGATGGCGCGACGAATTGATCCCACTCCCAAGATAAATTAAAATAACCCTAAGCTTGGGTGTAGTTCCCTGCTCATTGTTTTGTTTTGCCCTGGGAGCCCCCTGACCTTGAAGTCGTACAAGTACGAAGCGACGCCCGCGTCGCCCTTGCATCGGCGCAATCCTCGCGGAAGAAATCTGCGCGTTCCGTTGGCCACCGCCGTTTCCCTGACTGTGTTGCTGGGCGGGCTGGGCTGGGGCTTCCTGCGCCTCGACGTGACGCAGCGTTTGGGGGCCTGGATGTTCGGCAGGCCAGCGGTGGCCGATGAGCGGGTCCTCGAATCCGCGGCCTTGCTGGCGCAGGGTGATGGCCACCTGGTTCGCTATGAGCCTCGGGCAGCCGAAATGCGCTATGCCGAGGCCTTGCAGCGGGCGCCCGAACGGCTGGAGGCCTGGGACCGCCTGGCCGTGGCGACGTTCTTGCAGCCGGACGGCAAGTCCCCTACCCCTGCCGCTTATTTGCCCGATGCCGGTGCTCAGGCCCGCTTGTTGCTGGCACTGGCGCGCCGTGAATTGCTCCGGACCCGTCCGCAACAGGCCCTGCTGCATCTGGACGCGGCCGCCCAACTGGTGCCCGAACAGCCCGGTCTTCAAGAGGCCTACGCGCAGGCCTACCGCTTGTCCGGCCAGTACCCGGCTGCGGCAATCGCCGCCGAAAAAGCGCGGGAGCAGAATCCGCAATCCGCGGAAACGCTGGCATTCTGGTTCGACATCCAGGTCTCGGCCGGCCACGCAGATCGGGCCGTACCCGCTGCCCTGACGGCCTACCGCGGCTTGCTGTCCGGTCCCGACCTCGCGGGTGCGCTTTCGGGGTTGGCGCGGATCTACCTGCATCAAGGCCTTGGCCTGGAAGAGTTGCGGCGCCAACTGGCCAAGGATGCTCCCACGCTCGCTTCCTCGGCGAGGCAGCTGACCATGGCCCGAGCCTATCTTTACCACTACAAAGCCAACCCCAACTGGAATCGTGATTCCTTCGAGCGCGTCAGGGAACTGGTGGCCCGCCTTCGGCATCCGCATTCCGTGGCCTCCCCGGCAGAACGGCAGGATGCGCTCCAGATCATGCTGGAGGCTCACGCCGCGCGCGTGCAGCGCTGGGTGGACCGAAGTGATATGGAAGGTGCGCGCAACGAGGTGGCCCGCGCGTTGAAGCTGCTGGAAGGCGCTCCTCAGGACCGGGCGAAAAAAGCGGACCTGTTCGCCCAACACGCCCGCTTTTGTACCTTGACGGGGCGCTTGGAGGATGCCACCCGCTCCCTGGAATCGGCCGTGCGCCTGGTTCCTGAACATCCCGCCCGCGTCGAACTGGCCCGCATGCAGGCAGAGCTGGGCGTCACATTGCTGTCCGCGGGCCAGCGGCAGGCAGCCATTGGTCACCTTCGCCGGGCCGTTCAGTTGCATCCCGAGGACGACGGCTTGCTGGCCCGCCTCTATCAAGTGCTTCAGCCCGCTTCGCCGCTCAAGGCCGCCTTGACCTGTGCGCGGCTCGTCAAGGAGCCCGAATTGGGCGCCGTGCTGGGGCGATTGGCCCACGGTTTGGCGCAGGCGGGCAAGAAACAGGAGGCCGCTTCCCTGGTCAAGCTGGCGGACGCTTTCCGGCTGGGGGTGGGGCGTCGTGCGGAATTGCGGGCTGAACTCGCCAGGGCGTCCGGCAAACTCGGCCTGGCACGCCAAGCCTTGCTGCAGGCGCTGGAATACGGTCCCCAGGCCTCGCTCTGGCTCCGTCTGGCCACGGTGGAGGCTCAGCTGGCGGTGACGGCGCAACATCGCGGGATCAGGGCCGTCACGCATCTGGAAGCCGCGCTGGATGCCACCCGGCACGCGTTGGCGCTGGAACCGACGGGGCCAGCCTCGGAGCGTGCCATTCAGATTTCCCGCGACCTGGCAGCCGCCCTGCTGGCGCAGCGACAGGCCAGCCGGGCGGAGCGCGTGGCCCAGATTGCCACCTGGCTCGCGCCCTCGCATCCTCAGCTGTCCCTGGTCCTCGCGGATGCCCGCCTGGCGGCGAACCATCCCGCACAGGCCCTGGATGCTTGCCTGGCAGGCCTATCCGGCACGGCCCAACCCGCCGATGCACCTTACGCGCCACTTCGTTTGCGCCAGGGGCGCGCCCTGCGACAACTGGGGCGCCACGGAGAGGCGATCGCGGCGCTGGCTGAGGCCCTCTCCGATGCGGCGGCAGCCAAGCCGGTGGTGGTCGCGGATGCGTGGTTCGAACTGACCTTTGCCCACGCCGCCTTGAACCAGCGTGAGGAAGCGCTGAATGCGGCCCGTCAATATGTGGCGGCCTCCCAGTATGATCCCCGGAGAGGCGGGCGGGCAGCCGACGTCAAGCGGATCGAGCTGGCCATGCGACAGACCCGCTGACCGCCGCCATCAGCGGGGCAGGGGCTGGTCGTCTCAGACCGACTGGTGACGCCACCTTCCCAGGCGGAAATACCACAACATCCCGACCGCCTGCGCCACCATCGAAGCGGTCATGGCCCACCAAGCGCCGACGGCACCCCAACCCAGCGTGATGGCCGCCAGGTAGGCCAGGGGAACCCTGAGCGCGATCTGAAAGATCATCACTGCCACCAGCGGGGCGCGCGCATCACCCGCTCCTTGCAGGGCGCCGTTGAGGACCATCGCAAGGGCCAAAAAAGGTTCGGATACGGCCATGATGCGCAGGTAGTCGACCGCGTAGCCCTGCACCAGCGGGTCGGAGGTGAACAGGGCGGCCAACGGTTCGGCGCCAAAAAAGAAGGCCAACCCGAAGGCCGTCATGACCGCGATGCCCGCGCCAACGATGCGCCAGGTGCCCGCTTCGGCCTGGTCTGGATGGGCAGCTCCGAGGCTTTGCCCCACCAGGGTGGAGGCGGCGATGTTCAGGGCGAAGACGGGCAGGAAGGCCAGGGACTCGACTCGAAAGCCGATCGAAAAGGCTGCAACCACCTCGGTCGGATGATTCAGACGTCCCAGGATCCAGAAGTAAGCCATCATGCCGAGGTTCCTCAGGATGACCTGGGCGCCCGCGGGCAGGCCTACTCGCAGGATGCGCCGGGACCATCCCAGATCGAGACGCCAGGGTGCAGCAGAGACGCGATACAGCCGCGTCTGCCTGACGAAGTGCCAGGCGGCGGCCAGCCCTCCCAACTTGCCGACGATGAAGGCGGTCGCCAGGGCGGCGAGGCCTCCGCCCCAGATCCATCCGAAGGTCAGCGACACCAGGCTCCACAGGCCTGTCTCAACCAGGGTGGCGGCCAGCACGGCCCGGGTATGTCCCCGGGCGCGGAGGATCGCGTGGGCCACGATCAGCAGGTCCATCGGCAACAAGCCCAGGGCCAGGTGGCGCAGGTATTGGGTGCCCACTTCCTGGACGGCTGCCTGGGTGCCCATGACCTGAAATAACCACGGGGCGCCGACCCAGACGAGAGGAAGGACCAGCAGCGACAATCCCCCTCCGAGCAAGAGGGCCTGACGGGCCGCCCGGCCGGCCTGAAGCCAGTCGCCGCCTCCCACGAAACGAGCCACGATGGCCTGGGCGCCGATGGCGACTGCGGTGGTCGTGGCGTTGATCAGCAAGACCAGTTGCATGCTAAGGCCCACGACGGCCTGGCTCTGGGGGCTGAACTGCCCTGCAATCCAGGTATCGAGCAGGCCCACGGCGGCACTGGCCGTCATGGTCAGGACCAGCGGCCAGCACAGTTGCCAGATGGCGGTCCAGGAGTGGCGGGGGAATGGCAGGGGTTCAGCCAGGGCGGCGGTGGGGCTCATTCGGTCGGGGTCAGGCCGGCCTCAATCACCGCGCCCGTGGCGTGCGCCGGCTTCGGGATGCCCAGCAGGCGACAGAGCGTGGGCGCGAGGTCGGCATTGGTCACCGCGGGGATTTCCACGCCTCGTTTCAGGCCCGGTCCGGCCAGCACCATGAAGGCGTGCATATCGGCTCGACGCGGATCAAAAATATGCCCCCCTCGCCCGAAGGGTTGCGGTGAGACCAGGGCCCTGGCTTCCAGCGCGGCATCGAAGTAGTAGCCGGGGGCGAGATCCAGGTACAGATCACCTGAACGTGGGCCTCCGATTCCCAAACTCTGGGCTTCGGCTCCGCTTCCGCGCAGCGTACGAACGACGATCGGGTTTCCTTGCGCGTCTCTGGCACTGGCAAAGGCGGCCTCAACCTGTTTCAGCACCGTTTCAGTCTCGGAGGCGGTGACGATTCCGCCCTTGTATCGACGGTGGTTGAGCACCACGAACCCTCCGTCCGTGTCCGGGTAGAGGGCCCGGGTGCGTTTCAAATCCACCTGGCCCTGGCGGTCGAGCGCCAACAATCCAGCCTGGCGCAGGACAAAGTTGGGAGAAAAGTTCCATTTCAGGCCAGCCATGCCGTGGTCCGAGGCGATCGCCACCACCGTGTCCTCCGCGTCGGCAAGCGGCGCAAGGGCGCCATCCACTGCCCGACACACCTGGGCCAACTGCCGCTCGGTGGCGGCAGAATGTAGCTCATCGCGGCTGGGGCTGGTGGGGTCGACGGCGCCGTACATCTGGTGGAGGGCTTCATCGGGAAACGGCAAATAGTACACGCCCAGTTCCCAGTCTTGACGCTGGAGGAGCTTTTCCAGTCGACGACGGGCCAGGCTCGTGATGTGTTGCACCACGCCGAGATAGCGACGTTCGGCCACACCATCGCCCGCTTCAAACAGCGTGCGACCGAAGGCCCCCTTGGACCACAGCTTGGCCGGGCCCTGTGGGAAAAACGGGGTGTCCTTGCCGTACCAGGTCTCGGCCGCTTCAGGATGGTTGGAGACGCCCATCGCGACTCCGGAGCGGTACAGGCTCCAGCTGGCGAGTTGGGGATGCAGGTCGAACAGGTGGAAGGTGGTGTAGGCCCTGCCACGGGCCGTGTCCAGACGGAGGCCCTCGGTCCAATCGCCGACTTTCAGCAGGGTTCTGCTGCCGGCCTTGTGCGGAGCCAAGGCCAATGTGTCATAACCGACGGTGGGGTCATCCGGGTCATCGAAGGCCAGCGCCCACCAGTTCCGCTCATCCAGCTTGATGGCATGCTCCATCGGCTCGGGGCCAGGAATCGGGTCGGTCCACCCGGACGCTGGGCGCCAGTTCAAGCTGTCGTTATAAACGGCATCCTGACCCATCTCCCCGGCATAACCGTCCAGCAGGGTCAGGCTGCCGGGGAAGGGCCCCCCCCAGCGTCCGCCTGGTTCGTAGGTGCTGACCGGCGCCACGTGGGTCGCTTGCACCACCACGGCGCGCTTGCCTGCACGGGCCGCCGTGACCCAGATGGGCTCAGCCAGCAGGTTTTCACTGCTGAAACCGTCGGTAACCTCGGTGATGGTATGGGCGTGGCGAGGCATCCGGAAGACGCGGTTGCTGGTGATGCCATTCACGTCGGACATGGCGCCGGTCCACAAGGCCGCATGGCCCGCCGCCGTCTTGGAGGGGAAATTCGTGCGGCTGTAATCGGGCCACACCCCTCGCGCTTTCAAGCGGGCCAGGTTGGGCATGTGACCTTGCGCCAGCATGGCCTCCACAATGCGTTCGCCGGCTCCATCCAGCGTCACGACCACGGCGCGTTTGGTGGCGTGACCGGAGTGTCCCAAGCGCACGGCACAGGCGGACGTGCAGAGGAGGACGGACAGGGACAGAGCGATGATGGGCCTCATGGTGGGACTACGATAAGGCAATCGGGCTCAAAGCACCAGCAGGGGTTGCAGTTGATCGTCCTGTGGCGCGGCGATTGCCACAAGTTGCCCCTCCGGATCCAGCAGGCGCCCCTCGCCCGGCAAGTGGCCATTGATGCGTCGCCCGTGCCGGATATCCTCCACGGCCGCGGCGTCGATGGTGAGGGCCGGCATATGCCCCAACCAGGTCTCCTGTGGCAGCCAGCGTGGTGCCTCTTCGAAGGCCTCCAGCGTTTGGGCCGTCCCGAGGTGCGCATCGCCAGCTTCGGTGCGCAACAGGAATCCCAGACACGCGGGGAGCCCCACGGCTGCCCCGATATCCACCGCCAGAGAGCGGATGTAGGTTCCGGCCGAACACGCCACGTCCAGGTGAGCCCGGGCGATCGCCCCGGGCTCGAAGGACAGCAAATCCAATGTTTCAATGGTGACCCGGCGTTCCGGAATGGCTTCGGGGGCCAGCGTCTGGCCTGCCCGGGCCAGTTCGTACAGGCGCTTGCCATTCACATGAACCGCCGAGGTCATGGGGGGGCGCTGGCGAATGTCTCCCCGGAAGGCCGTCATGGCCTCCTCAAGCGCTTGGCCGTTCAACCGGCTCGCATCCTGGCGCTCCACGACATGGCCTTCCAAATCGGCGGAATCCGTGCCGAGACCGAACAGGACCTCGGCGCGATAGCGCTTGCCCCCCCGTAAAAACCGCAGCAGGCGGGTGGCCTTGCCCACCGCCACTACGGTCACGCCGGCGGCCGCCGGGTCGAGGGTCCCGCTGTGGCCCACCTGGCGATGTCGCAAGCGCCGCCTCACCACCCCGACGACATCGTGGGCCGTCATCCCTGGGGGTTTGAGCAGCGACAGCATTCCGAAGGGAGGCAACTCGGTCATCCCGAGGCCTCCGCAGGCATCATCCAATGCCTGGATCGCGCCAGCTGGGCCCCCGTCACATGGTTCAAATTCCCGAACGAGCCCATCCGGGCGTTCAACTGGCGTCCTGGCCTTCCCGTTGCCCGCTCTGCTCGCGTTCCTGACTGAGCCGGTTCAACAGCGCGAGAATGTGGGCGCCATGTTCGATGGAATGGTCCAGCTTGAAGTGGACTTCAGGGGTGCTGCGCAACTGAATGGCTTTTCCCAAGGCACTGCGGATGAAACCGGCCGCGGAACGAAGGCCTTCGAGGGCTTGCTTTTGCTGGTCTTCATCGCCGAGTACGCTCACGAAGATGGTCGCGTGACGCAAGTCGCCACTGACTTCCACATTGGTGACCGATACCCGTTCGCTGGGCACGCGACTGTCTTTCAGGCGATGCAGGAGCAGCGCCCCCACCTCCACCTTGATGGCCTCCGCAACGCGAGTGGAACGGTGCGACATAGTGAGGTACCTCCGCGGCTCCAAGGCGTGGAGCCCAATGGACGCCTGCGATCAGCGCGCCTTTTCCTGGGTGATGTAGGCCTCGATGATGTCGTTTTCCACCAGGTCGGTGTACTTCTCCACGGCGATACCGCACTCGTAGCCCGTGGCGACTTCCTTGACGTCATCCTTGAACCGCTTGAGGCTTTCGAGCTTGCCTTCGTGAATCAGCTTGCCTGCACGCAGGACCTTGACCTCAGCCTGACGCACAATCTTGCCCTCTGTCACCATACAGCCGGCGATGATGGTCTGCTTGCCCGCCTTGAAGATGGCGCGAACCTCCGCCTGACCCACCTTGACGGTCTCATATTCGGGCTCGAGCAGGCCCAGCATGGCGTTCTCGAGGTCTTCGATCATCTTGTAGATGATGCTGTAGAGCTTGATGTCGACGTCGGCTTCTTCGGCCGCACGCACGGCCCGATCGTCGGCCTTGACGTTGAACCCGATGATCAGGGCGTCCGAGGCCGCTGCCAGGCTGACATCGGTTTCGGAGATGTCGCCGTTGCCCGAGAAGAGAATCCGAATGGTGGTTCCCTCGGTGCGCTGGTTGAGCTGGCTGAGGGCCTGTTCGATGGCCTCGTTGGAGCCCTTGACGTCGGCCTTGATGATGACGGCCAACTCCTTCTGACCCTCTTGGATGCGGGTGTAGAAGTCCTTGAGGTGGACGCGGCTCCGCGCCGTGAGCGCTTCGCTGCGGGCTTGGAGGGCGCGCTGGTCCGCCACGGCCTTCGCCTCTTTCTCGCTGGGCATCACCTGGAAGACGTCGCCGGCGTGCGGGACGTCCGATGAACCGAGCACCTCGACCGGGTGGGCTGGTCCCGCTTCCTTCACGCGGCGGCCACGATCGTCGATCAGCGCCCGGACCTTGCCGTACACGGAGCCCACCACGAAGGCATCGCCAACCCGCAAGGTGCCGTTCTGGACCAGCACCGTCGCAACCGGCCCCATGCTCTTGGACAGCTTGGCTTCCACGATCATACCGCGCGCCGGCTTGTCCGGATTGGCCTTCAGTTCCTGGACTTCGGCCACCAGCAGGATCATCTCGAGCAAATGGTCGATGTTCAGCCGTTTTTTGGCAGAGACCTCCACCATCACGGTTTGCCCACCCCACTCTTCGGGCACGAGTTCGTATTCGGTCAGTTCCTGCTTGACCCGATCCGGATTCGCGTCTGGTTTGTCCACCTTGTTGATGGCCACAATGATGGGCACGTTGGCTGCCTTGGCGTGCGAAATGGCTTCGATGGTCTGCGGCATGACGCCGTCATCGGCCGCCACCACGAGAATCGCGATGTCGGTGGCCTTGGCGCCGCGGGCGCGCATCGCCGTAAAGGCTTCGTGACCGGGGGTGTCCAGGAAGCAGATCTCATTGCCGTGAATCGAGGTCATGTAGGCCCCGATGTGCTGGGTGATGCCTCCGGCTTCGCCGGATGCCACCCGAGTTTCCCGGATGGCGTCGAGCAGTGAGGTCTTGCCGTGGTCGACGTGGCCCATCACGGTGACGATTGGGGCACGTGACTTCAGGTCCTCCGGGGCATCGTGGTCCTCGGTGACGGCGGCGAGCGCTTGGGCGATGGGGTCAATCAGGTTGACCTCGTATCCCATCTCGACGGCGATCATCTCGGCGGTCTCTTTCTCGATGGTCTGGTTGATGGTCGCCAGGATCCCCTTGACGAAGAGGCGCTTGATAATTTCCGTCTCCTTCACCGCCATGCGATCCGCCAGTTCCTTGACCGTCAGGGAGCCGACCAGATCAATCGTGGTGGGGGCTTCGCCGAGGCCGCCGCCCTGCCGGGCGCGACGACGCTCTTCGCGTTCCATTTTCATCTCGGCCTTGGACTTCTTGCGCCCAGGCTTCGGCTTGTTGAAGGCGGCGGGAATGTCCTCTTCGTCCTTGCGGCGGCGTTCGTGGTCACTCCGCCCTTCTCCCTTGCGGGCCGGGGCACCCGGTGCAGGTCTTCCCGGCACGGCAGCGCCAGGCGCGGCGGCGCCGGGCGCGCCTGGAGGACGAGCCCCCGGAGCGCGCTCAAAGCGATCAGGGCGCTGGTCAGGTCGGATTTCGAAGCGGAGGTTGGGATTGAAACCTGCCGGCCGTGGGGGCAAGGCGACGGGCGAGGGGCCGCCCGGAAGGCTGGAACCAGGACGAACGGGCATGCCGGGGGCAATCGGGCGCGAGGGCGTGGGCGGGGCCATCCCGGGGCGGCCGTCCGGGCGAGCCGGCACGGCCACCTGCGGCTGCGCAGCGGCAGGTGCCGCCGTCGCCGGAACAGGGGCAGGGGCAGGCTCCAGTTTGGGCTCCAGGAGCTTCTTGCGCACCGCCTCGGCCTCGTGGTCCTCCACCCAGGCCAAGTGATTCTTCACTTCGACGCCCAGGTCGTTGAAGGCTTGCACGAGGTCCTTGCCAGGAATGTTCAAGTCCTTGGCCATTTTGCAAATTTGAACCTTGCCCATGTTTTACCGCTTTCTTTCCGGAGGAACCCTGTCCTCTGGCTTACTTGCCGGGAACCTGACGCGGTTCCCTGTCGTCCTGAAGTGTTGAACTGGTTGGTCTGGCGTTGCCTTTTCCTGGGTCAGGAAACCAGGGAGGTCAGTCGTTGGAGGAGGTCTGAGGGTGGGTTGCGCTTGAACGCTCTTTCCCAAGATTTTCGGCGGGTCGCCGTCTCGACGCAGGCGCGGGTGCGGCAGACATAGGCGCTGCGACCGTGGTCGCGAGGGCCTGGTTCAACCACGAACCTGCCATCCGAGGTCACCAGCACACGAAGGAGTTGTTCTCGAGGTGCTCGTGTCCGGCAGGCCACGCACTGCCTTTCCGGGTGGTGCTTGCTTGCCATCACGACACCGGCTGATGGCTGGTCACCTCCTCGGTCGCGAGACCCTCGGCTGCCTCATCTCCGGTTTCCGAATCGTAAGCCTCCGCTTGCCGTTCCAACTCGGCCAGCTGGCTTTCGCTCTTGATGTCGATGCGATAGCCCGTCAACTTGGCCGCGAGCCGTACGTTCTGTCCTTCTCGTCCAATGGCCAGCGAGAGCATGTTGTCGGGCACGACCACCAGCGCCTGGCGATGTTCCTCGTTCACCGTCACGCTGGCCACCTTGGCGGGCGACAAGGAGTTGGCGATGTAGGTTTCCAGCACGGGGCTGAATCGGATGATTTCGATCTTCTCGTTCCGCAGTTCCGAGCTGATGGCCTGGATGCGTCCACCACGGGCTCCCACGCACGCGCCGATCGGGTCGATGGCGCTATCCCGGGAACGAACGGCAATTTTGGTGCGATGGCCCGCTTCACGGGCGATGCCTTCAATGATCACGGCACCGTCGATCACCTCCGGCACCTCCAGTTCGAACAGCTCTCGCACCAAGCCTTCGCTGGCGCGGCTGAGAATGACCTGGACCCCGCGAGGCGTGTCGCGCACTTCCTCCACAAAAATTTTGATGCGTTCCCCGACCCGCCAGCGTTCGCCGGGGATCTGTTCGGAGCCGGGCAGCAGGGCCTCCAGCTTGCCGAGGTTCACGATGATGTTGCGACCTTCGACCCGTTGGACCGTTCCGATGACGGTGGCACCCTGCTTGTCCTTGTATTCGTCATACAGAATCTTACGTTCCGATTCACGCAGGCGCTGCGTGATCACCTGCTTGGCCATCTGAGCCGCCAGGCGACCGAAGTCCTTGGGCGTGACGTCGAAGGCGATGGTCTCATCGACCTGAGCGTCCTCCCGGTAGGCCCTGGCTTCCTCGAGCGAGATTTCCTCCTTGGCATCCAGCACCTCTTCGACGATGACCTTGTGGGCGAAAACCTTGAAGGTGCCGGTTTCCAGGTCGAGGTCTACCTCGGCATTCTGGGTCACGTTGGGGTCCCGCCGATACGCGGCGAGCAGCGCGGCCTCCAAGGCATCTTTCAGCACCGATGGCGCGATGCCGCGCTCCCGGGCCAGGGCGGAAAAAGCTTCTTTGATCGAGTTGGACACCTGCCGCGATCCCCCTAGTTGAACGCCGGAGCGCTGGACTTCAACGCTAGCCGGACTTGCTTCACGCCCCCTCGCGGGAGCGTGATCGTGTGACCCTTTTCCCCCTTCAGCGCGACGGATTCCTCCGTGACGGCCTCCAGGAGCCCGTGCAGGACCTGAACCTTCTTGCCCGAATCATCCACGTCGACCGGTTCACTGAGGGTCAGGCGCACCAGCCTTCCTGCAAAGATTCGAAATTCACGATCTGTTTTGAGCACCCGTTCGGCTCCTGGTGAGGAAACCTCGAGGTGGTAGGGCGTCTTGACTGGATCGTCTGCATCAAACCGCGTGGAGAGGGCATCGCTGACCCGTTGGCAGTCGTCCAAGCTCACGCCCTCCGGCGCGTAGAGGAATACGCGGACCACCCAACGGGGCCCTTCTTTGGCATATTCCAATTCGACCAGTTCGAATCCTTCCTGCTGCACGACCGGTTCGGCCATCTGAAACAAGATATCCTTGACCGACACAGACAGCCTCCTTTCACGCGAACAAAAAAGAGTGGGTGAAACCCACTCCGCCGAGGCATCTGCCTGCCATTGGTTCGTTGATAGTGTCAGGACGGACCTTCGACGGGTCTGGGGTCCATCACCCAGGCGAACCTGGAGCCTAACTCATCATCGGGCGATTATCCATACGAGAACGGAGAGACACGTGAGGTGCTCCCCGAGGTCTTGCGGAACGATTGCCACCATCGGCGGAGGGTTAGCGCCATTATAGGCCAAGCCCCACCAGGGCGCAACGTGCGGCACGCGCGGGCCTTCTCTGGGCTTAGCCCTTGGTGTAAACCTCGGGTTTCAGAACCCCCACGTAAGGGAGGTTGCGAAAGCGTTGATCGTAATCCAAGCCGTAGCCGACCACGAACTGGTCTGGAATGGTAAAACCGGCATATCTGACAGGCACTTCGATCAGGCGACGCGATGGTTTGTCCAGCAAGGTGCAGATTTCCAGGCTGGCGGGGCGCCGCTCGTGCAGCAACCGGACCAGGTAACTGAGGGTCAAGCCGGTGTCGATGATGTCTTCGAGGATCAGCACGTGACGGCCCGTGATGTTTTCGTCGAGGTCTTTCAGAATTCGCACCACGCCGCTTGAGCGCGTGCTCGCGCCGTAGCTCGAAATTGACATGAAATCAATGTCGACCGGCAGAGAGATGGCCCGCATCATGTCCCCAAAGAAAACCGCCACCCCCCGCAAAACGCCCACCAGAAGAAGGTTCGGCGTCTCTGCGTAATCCTGTGAGATCTGCGCACCCAGGGCGCTCACCCGTTCGGCGATTTGCGTTTCAGAGAGCAGGACCTGTTCGATCTGATCGTGCATGGGAGCCTTTCCGCGATTTTGGGCAGCGGCGTCTGACGGACGGCTCATTGTACCGGATTCTGCCGGTCTTGATCGCTGAGGCCGGTCAATCCTTCCGCACAGCCGCCAGGCTCGCACTCAGGTCGACCCGGCCGTAACCGGTGCGCGGACTGAATCCAGCTCCCAAGCCATGCGCGTGACGTTCAATGGAGACTTTGACTTGGGCGGGGGAGAGGTTTGGATTGGCGCTCAGCATGAGAGCCGCCAAACCTGCCACCATCGGCGTGGCCATGGAGGTGCCCGATAGCTTGCCCTCTCCGAGGCGAAAGTGGGAATTTTCTCGCCCCAAGGTGACGGGATAGGTGGGGGACGTGGACCAGATCCCTACGCCAGGCGCGCAGACCGAGATCCAGCTTCCCCTCGTCGAAAAGCTGGCCGGTTGGTCAGCGTGGTTCACGGCTCCCACGGCGATCACGCCGGCGAGAGCGGCAGGAAAGTTTTTGACCTCCTTGCCTTCATTTCCCATCGCCGCCACGACGACCACCCCGGCCCTGAGCGCATCGGAAACGGCCGCCGTCAGGGCCTGGCTTTGCTCCACCCCGCCCACGCTCAGGCTGAGAACCTTGGCCTCGTGGGCCAGCGCCCATCGGATGCCGCGTACGATATCCGAGGTCGAACCGGCCCCGTGCCGGTCCAGCGCTTTGATCGCCAGCACGCGACAGCCAGGTGCCACGCCGGTCGCAGCCCCATCGGTGCCATTGGCCACCGCGATTCCGGCGCAGTGGGTGCCGTGTCCATTGTCGTCACGCGCGCTGCCCAGACCGAATTTGGCCAGTGTGCCGGAGGCGCGCCAGGTTCCCGCGATTTGGCCTCTCAGGGCGGGGTGCGTCTCATCGATTCCGGTGTCGACCACGGCGATGCGGACCTCGGCACGACCGCGGCTGATCCGCCACGCTGCCGGCGCTTTGACCTGTTCCAGCCAGGCTTGCCTTGCCGAAAAGCGTTTGCTCGGCAGCGCCTCGCCACCGGGGAATTCGGACACTCCTGGCTCAGGGGAGACGGGCGGGAGTCGCCAGATGCGCTCGGGCTCCACCCAAGCCGCCGCCTCCCCGGCTTCCCGCGCAAAGTCCTCCGGGGAGAGGGTGGTGGGCAATTCAACCAGGTCGACTGGAAGGAGGCCCCGCTCCGCTTCAGCCTGCTCGCTGGAGGCTTGCCGCCTCGCTTGCAACCGGCTGAGAACGCGTTCGGCAAGCGCCGGTTTCCTCCAACCCACGAGCACCTTGCCGGGAACGCCGTGGGCCTGCACCTGCGCGTTCGAGCCCCTGGGAGGCGTCGAGAGAGCGGGATGCCCGCACGCCGACAAACAGGCGCCCATCAGGAACAGTGGCAAGAGCCGAGCCATGGAGGGGTCTCCGCAAGAACGCGTGGTGCGATTCCTATCGAGGCGCACGCTTCGCTACATTCTTATGGAAGGGTTAAATTCGCCAGAAAAATCAGCCCGGCGGGGGGGCGGGGGGCTCGCCGCCATTTCCGAAGCGAGCGAGTGCGCGGTCGACGAAAGCGACCAACCAGATGACCCCTCCACTGGCCGCTTTGACGCCACGTGCCGTGAGCCAGAGCGGCAAGGTCACGAACAGCGCTGTCCCCAGCGCGTTGAGACGAGCCAGGCCGGTGAGGATATTCCGGTAAAGCGACTCCTCCGTGCGGTTTTTGAGCCGGGAGACGCGCTGGCGGGTGGCTTCTGCATTGCGGGCCAGGGTGGACTCATCCAAACTGGCCCGGACCTCGCTCTGAGCGTCCCGCAATTCTCGCCAGAAATCGAATGCTCGAGGGGCGGCAGCCTTTTTCTCCACCACCACGGCTGAGGCGGCGAAGGTCTTGTTCATTTCATCCAGGATGCGCGGGTCGGCCCGCTTGATCTCGGTTTGCAGGTAGAGGTGGTGGGCTTTGCCCGTGGGGGTGTCCGCGTACCAGACGCAGGCCCCTGCGAGGGCCGCCTGGCCTTGCGGAATGTAATAAAGGCGAAAGCCCAGGAGTTGGCGATGGTGGCCAAACATCCGCTCCTCTTCCTGGAGCAGGGGGGGCGGAATGATGTCTCGCAGAACCCGTTCAAACGTCTCGGGAGCCGGGCGCAACTCAAACCCACCAGCCTGCTTGACCAGGCCCTCGGGCGGGGATTGGGCCTCGTGGAGGTGGCGCCCGATCGGGGTTTGACTCAGGGCGGGTGCGAATCCCGCGCGCCAGTGGATTCCATCCACGACGAAATTCAGAACGCGCGCTTCTTTGGCCGCCTTTTGGATGACCAGGGCATCGGTGCCACGGTCGCCTCGGCTCATCAGGGGACGAACCGGAAGGACGCCTGTGCGGCCGTAGGCGGACTTCACGATCTGGTCAGCGGCCGGTACCATTCCCTCCAACTCGCCAGGCGACAGCGGTCGCGTGGCTGATTGGGGTTTGGGCGTGTCCGTGCCCGCCTGTTCGGTCCAGGTCGGTTTCGGCGTGGGCCTGCGGCCGTCTTCCAAGCGCACCTCCCTCGAGAAGAACCCTTTCACTATACCCTGGCTGCGCCCAGGGGGCCGTCGGGAGACTCAGGGCGCCGCTATTCATCTTCCGTGTCGCTGGCGTGGGGTTTGAGTTTTCGAACGCGTGGCATCTCCTGTGACGCCAGTCGGGCCCTCCCGCTGTTGGCCCAATGCTTCAGGGTGTCGATCTGCTCCTGGGCCGTGCGGGAGAGCGGCACACTCTCCCGCAGGACGGTCACGATGTCGTTGGTTTCGAACTCTCGTTGCTGAGCGTAAGCCCCAAACATGGCTTCGGTGATGGCCTGGGCAATTTCCGCCCCGGAGAAACCACCCGAGACGGCCACCAATCGCTCGAGATCGAACTGGCGGCGAGCGTGGGGACGGACGCGTCGGAGATGCACGTCGAAAATTTCGCGACGTTCGTCGTCACTGGGCAAGCCGATGAAAAAAATTTCATCGAATCGCCCTTTGCGAAGCAACTCCGGTGGGAGTTGGTCGACCTGATTCGCCGTCGCGACCACGAACACCGGTGCAGTTTTCTCCTGCATCCAGGTGATCAGCGTTCCCAACACCCGGGCGCTGGTTCCGGCATCTCCGTGGCCAGCTCCCGCGAAGGCCTTGTCGATCTCGTCCATCCAGAGCACGGCAGGAGCCATGGCCTCGGCCAAGCGAATCATCTCGCGGGCGCGGGCTTCACTTTCCCCCACCAGGTTCCCCATCAAGCGGCCCACATCGAGACGCAGCAGGGGCAAGCGCCAGAGCTGCGCGATCGCCTTGGCACACAGTGATTTACCGGTGCCCTGAATGCCCACGAGCAGCAATCCACGTGGATTCGGCAACCCGTAGCGGCGCGCCGCCTCGTTGAAGGTGTCGGCGCGCAGGTTCAGCCAGGCCTTGAGGTTGTTGAGGCCGCCGATATCCGCCACACTCTCGTGGGCGGGAAAAAATTCGAGGACTTCGGTCTGACGGATGATCTGCTTCTTCTCCTCCAGCACCAGGTCGATGTCTCTCTCATCGAGGCGGCCGTCCGCGGCGATCGCCTTGGCCAGCACCTGCCGGATGCGCTGGAGGCCGAGTCCTCTGCAGGCTTGTATCAAGGTTTCTCGCGCCGGCGCGGTCAGTTGGTGATGCGCAGCGGGGACCAGTTGGTCAATCTCCCGCGCGATCTCCGCTCGGTCAGGAAGGGGAAAGTCCAGGACGGTCAGGTCCTCCTGCAGCTCTGCCGGGACGCGTGCGCCGGGCGAGATGAACACGATGGTTTTTCGCTCGGCCCGGAGCGTCTCGGCCAGATTGCGCAGGGTCCGGGCGACCTGTGGTTGTTCCCAATATCGGTGGAAGTCCAGCAAGACGAACACCCAGCGTCGCGCGGCGGGACTTTCCCTGACTTGAGCCAGCGCCGCGAGGGGATCACCCTTGGCGGTGTGGCCAGGGCGGAACCCCTCGGCGATATCCCACACGAGTACTTCCCGGGGATGGGGGCCGGCCTGGGCGACTCGCTGAATGTGGGCCAGCGCTCGCTGCTCCTCCGAGGTCGCCAAGAGGAGCAGCGGGTAGCGAGCGCGGACGTGAAGGTCGAGTTGGGCTTCAAACAGCAAGGAACGGCTCCGTGATCAGACGCGTCATTTTAGAGTACCGGTCGAATCGTGAGCCAGACACTCCGGCTCACGACGTGGTGGGTGCGCCAGATCACCAGGGGCGGAGTGAACCAGCGCAGGAGGCTGCTTCCCAGGTGGCGCATCCGCTGATGTACAATCGCTAGGGCCTCCCCGAAGACGTGGAGGTGCAGGTCAACTGATCGAGGAGGATCCGTGTTGAATTACCTGGGGAGCATCCTGGAGGCCATCGGTAACACGCCGCTGGTGCGCTTGAACAAGGTGACGGATGGGGCGTCTTGCCTGGTGCTGGCCAAGGTAGAGGCGCAAAATCCAGGTAATTCGGTCAAGGATCGCCCATCGCTCTTCATGCTCGAGGAGGCGGAACGGCGGGGGTTGCTGAAGCCCGGGGCCACGATTGTCGAGCCGACCAGTGGCAACACCGGCATTGGCCTGGCGCAGGCGGCGGCGGTGAAGGGCTATCGCTGCATCTTCGTGATGCCTGACAAGATGTCGGAGGATAAGGTCCGTTTGCTGCAGGCCTATGGGGCCGAGGTCATCATCACCCCCACGAATGTTGAAGCCTCGGACCCTCGCTCTTACTACTCGGTGGCAGATCGTCTGACGGCCGAACTGCCCAACGCGTTTCAGCCCAATCAGTTCAAAAATCTCGACAACCCTGAAGCCCACTACCGGACCACCGGGCCGGAGATCTGGAGAGACACGGAGGGTCGGGTGACTCATCTGGTGGCCTCGATGGGAACCGGCGGAACGCTTTCTGGGGTGGCCCGCTTCCTCAAGGAGCAGAATCCTGAGATTGTCGTGATCGGGGCGGACCCGGAAGGGTCGATTTATTCGGGAGACGAGCCCAAACCCTATTACGTGGAGGGGATTGGGATGAGTTGCGTCCCCCCCACCGCGGATGTGAGCTTGGTGGACCGTTTCGAACGCGTCAGCGATCGGGACAGCTTCCGGATGGCCCGTCGCCTGACTCGGGAGGAGGGCATTTTCTGCGGAGGTTCCTGTGGCACGGCTGTCACCGCCGCTGTGCGCGTCGCCAGTCAGTTGCCGCCCGATGCCGTGGTGGTCGTGATCCTTCCCAGTGGGGGACGTTCTTATGTCAGCAAACTGTACTCGGACGCCTGGATGGCCGACCACCATTTCATCGACGAACCCCCCGCCAGCAAATTGGCGGACCTGCTGCGTCAGAAGGCCAGCCTTCAGCCCATCATTCACGTGGGGCCCTCCGAGCCGGTTCAGCGGGCGGCCAACCTGCTTCGCCAGTACAACATCAGCCAGTTGCCCGTGATGGCTGGCGATGAGGTCGTGGGCGCGATCCAGGAGGGGGATGTTCTGCGTTTGGCCCTTGAAAAGGTCGATCTGGCCAGCACCTTGGTGCGGGATGTGATGGGGCGCCCCTTTCCGCAACTGTCCGCCGATGTGGACGTCGCGGATGCCTGCTACACCTTGGCAGAGGGAGATTCTGCCGTGTTGGTCGTGTCGGAGCGACGTCCCGTCGGCGTCTTGACGCGTATCGACTTCATTCATTTCCTTGCCGACCAGGCCACCATTTCCTCCTGAACCCGACGCGCGAAAGGCACGGACGAACGCCATGTTGAACTTTGCCACCAAGGCCATCCACGTGGGCCAGGCCCCTGACCCGCTCACGGGGGCGGTCATCCCTCCCATCTACGCTACGTCGACCTATGCCCAGGCAGCGCCCGGGGAGCACCGGGGCTTCGATTACTCGCGGACGGCCAATCCGACGCGGGCCTCGCTGGAGGCCTGTCTGGCTTCCCTGGAAAATGCCCGCTTCGGTCTCGCCTTTGCCTCCGGGGTGGCAGCCACCTCAGCGGTCATGAACCTGCTCTCGGCAGGGGACCACGTGGTGGTGGGGGACGATGTGTATGGAGGCACCTTTCGGCTGTTTGACAAGGTCTTCCGCCGCTACGGGATCACCTACAGCTGGGTAGATGCCTCTGACCCAGCCCAGGTGCAAGCGGCCCTCCTGCCAAATAGCCGGATGGTCTGGATCGAATCTCCCACCAATCCCCTGTTAAAACTGGCGGACATCTCCGCCCTCTCCCAACTGACGCGGGAGGCTGGGGTGATTTTGGCCGTCGACAACACCTTTGCCACGCCTTACCTTCAAAACCCGCTGGACCTGGGGGCTGACGTGGTGGTTCATTCGACCACCAAGTACATCGGGGGCCACTCCGATGTGGTGGGGGGGGCGGTCCTGACCAATCGCGAAGACCTGTTTCAAGGGGTGAAGTTCCATCAGAACGCCGTGGGTGGGGTGCCGAGTCCGTTTGACTGCTGGCTGACGCTACGTGGATTGAAGACGCTGGCCTTGCGGATGCGTCAGCACGAGCACAACGCCCGCTTGATGGCCGCCATGCTGGTGGAGCACGCCGCCGTGGAACGGGTCTACTACCCAGGGCTCCCCGACCATCCCCAGCACGAGCTGGCCTCCCGGCAGATGCGCGGGTTCGGCGGCATGGTGAGTTTCACCTTGCGAGGCGGCCTTGAGGCCGCCCGACACGTGGGACAACGCGTCAAGTTGTTCACACTCGCCGAGAGTTTAGGGGGTGTGGAATCGTTGATGTGCCACCCGGTCTCGATGACCCACGGGTCGATTCCCAAGGAGGTGAGGGAAGCGCGTGGCGTGGTGGATGGTTTGCTGCGGCTGTCCGTGGGCATCGAGGATGCGGGCGACTTGCTGCAGGACGTTCAACTGGCGCTCGACGACCTGGCCTGAGCAGGAGGCGCTGGGCCCGTGGCTCAGCGCGCTTCCCCTTCTTCGGGTTCTTTTTCGTAGAGGACTTCGAGCTGCTCCCGTTGGCGTTCCACGGAAGACACCGTGATGCCGACGAGCAAGGACAGCGGCATGATTTGATGCGCTGTCACGGTTTCGTCTGGCTCACAGGCTTCGAATTCGATGTAGTCAACTCCCACGCGCAGGATTCGTGCCAGGTAAGAGTCTTGGTGAGGGCCGAAGAACAGGACAACCAGACGACCATCGTCTTTCAGCCGAATCAGGCGATCGCGCAGATGCATAGCGAGTGCCTCTCTGGGTGAACAGGTGGGAACCGGCGCCCATGTTGATTGTTCCCCAAATTGGGGACTCCAACAGGGCTGCGTGAGAAGGATTGGTCCGGCCGCGCAGTGGCGCCGGTCAGTTGCGCGTGCCGGCGAGTTGCTGACGCCCGTTTTTGATGGTTTGCAGCGCCTTGCCGATCTTGGTTTCGAGCTCAGCCAGCACCTCGTCTGCGTATTGATCCGCGCTGGCCTGCTGTTCGTGGACTTGAATGTGCGCCTCGCGAATCAGCCGGTCGGCCTCCACTTGCGCCTGCCGATAGACTTCGGTTTCAGACACCGCGCGCATCCGGTCACGCTCAGCTCCCGTCCGGATGGCCTCGGCTTCCCGCTGCGCTTCTGCCAGCATTTGGTCCTTGGTGTTGCAAATTTCCTGGGCGTTGCGAAACTCTCCAGGCAACTCTTGCCGGATGTCGTCGATCAGGTTGATGAGGACGTCTTCGTCGATAATGATGCGGTTGGTCAGGGGGACCTTGGGGCAGCCCAAGATGAGGTCTTCCAACTGCCGGAAAAGTTGCTCGAGACGAATGGTTATTCCCTCCAAAAAGCCGGGTCGCAAGCTCAATCGGCGACGGGCAATGGTGAAGAATGAGAAATTTGTGGGAGCATCCGCACAGACGGAACGCAGCAGTTATTGTTCCGAATAACCCGATTCTGGTCAATAAGTTCCTTGCCTGCAGCGAGGTGTTCTTTCCCGAAGTGGCTCGGCTGGCAGCTCTGAGTTCGGAAATCCAGGGACGGCTGGGAAGGATGTGCGCGCGGCCTTCAGGCGTCGGTGGAGGTCAACTTGCGGACCAGCGGGCCGACCACCGCAGGGGGGACCATGCCCTCGGGAGACCCGCCCAGGGAGACCAATTCCTTGATGGTGCTGGAACTGAGAAACAAATTTTCCGCGCTGGTCATCAGGAACACCGTTTCCAGGCCTGGATTCAGCTTCTTGTTGGTGAGTGCCAGACGCAACTCCGAATCGAAGTCCGACACCGCCCGTAGGCCACGAATCAAGACGTGGGCCTGCTGCTGGCGGGCATATTCGGCCGTCAAGCCCGAGAAGGCTTCCACCCGGACGTTCGCCAGGTCGCGCGTGACGTCTCGCAACAGGGTGAGTCGTTCCTCCTGGGTGAAAAGGCCGCGTTTGCTGGTGTTCACCAGAATGGCGACGATCACCTCATCGAACAAACGACTCGCGCGTTCCAGAATGTC